>JBDNGV010000661.1:0-5384 GCA_041689125.1 Daejeonella sp. | reverse complement strand
ATGCAGCCAATTGTTTTGCCAATGATCGGTGGGGTACTTACTTCATCCACCCATATTTTATTGGTTACACCACTAATCTTTCTGATGACAAAAGAATATGAATTGAAAAAATTTGGAAAACTGGAGGTACATGATGTTAAGCATTAAGAAAATACTATTGTTTTTTGTCTTCCTGAGTTCTTACACAGTGTACGGACAGCAGATTATGAATCTCGAGCAAATATTGGCGGAGATTAACACCAATAATCCATCCCTGAAAGCATATGCCAGCCGGATTCAAAGCAAGGACGCTAAAGTGGAAGGCGCAGGCTCTTGGATGGCTCCAATGGTAGGGGCAGGGACTTTTATGAGTCCTTACCCCGGACAGGGGATGATTGCTGATGGGGACCGTGGGGCATTCATGATTTCAGCTGAACAGGGTATTCCTAATCCCGCAAAGGTCAAGGCTAAAAAAGAATACCTTAAAACTCAGTCAATGACTGATGAATTAGGCAGAAATGAGCGTTTTAACCAGCTTAGATCCGGTGCAAAGAATTTGTATTTCGGACTTCTGGTTGCTAAAAAGCGTATGGTCTTTCAGAAGGAAAATCAGCAGATCATGAAGACCATGAAAAAACTTGCAGAGATCCGTTATCCCTTTAATCAAGGTGCGCTTAACCAAGTATTCAAAGCAGAGGGAAGGGTCTATGAATCAGAAAATATGATCCTGATGACAGAGGCTGAAATACGTTCAAAGAAGATTGCTCTGAATGCATTGATGAACAGATTGCCAGCATCTGATTTTGATATTGATACCGAATATCAGCTTCGCTTTATTCCCAAAGCTGATCTTGATACTGCTTATCTGGCCGGGTCGCGGAGCGATATCTTGCACATGGAACATGATATTGATGCCATGGAGAAGAATATTGATCTCATGCGACAAGAGGCAAAACCTGAATTTAAAATTCGTTTTGATCATATGTCAAACTATTCTGCGATGATGCCAAGACAGTTTACGGTGATGGGGATGCTTTCTATTCCGATTGCTCCTTGGTCATCGAAAATGTATAAATCAGAGATCAAATCGATGAATTTTGAGAGGGAAGCGATGCGACAGGAGAAGTCGGCAATGCTTACCGAAATTTTTGGTATGAGTAAGTCAATGGAAAATGATTTGGCGAACATGCAGCAGCAGTTAATAAATTATGAGACGAAGATTCTGCCTTCTTTAGAGAAATACCTCAAAGTTACGATGCTATCCTATCAGGAGAATAAGTCGGATCTAAATACTGTAATTGATGGATGGGAGGCGATTAATATGTCGCAGATGAACTATCTGAATCAATTAGAGAAATATTATCAAATGATTGTAGAGTATGAGAAGAATATTGAACGATAAGATTGTTTTATTTCTGGTCCTAGGCTTGATCCTTATTGGCTGTAATTCCGATAGAAAATCAGTCAATGACGTAAAGATTCAGAAATATACCTGCCCTATGCATCCTCAGATCGTTCAGGAAGAGCCAGGTACTTGCCCGATCTGTAAAATGGATCTGGTACCACAACATAATGCTGATGGCCATAGTTCTGCAGATTCTAGTTTAAATACGCTGGTAAAGCCAACCAATGAGCTGGTTATTTCTGCAACTAAAACAATCCGTGCTGAGAAGGGTTTTAGAACATCTGAAATAAACTTGAAAGGGATCATAAATTATAATACCAATAACTGGAACAGGCTTTCTGCCAAGGTAAGTGGCCGTATTGAAAAACTTTACATCAAGTATAATTATGAGCCAGTAAGCAAAGGACAAAGGATCATGGATATTTACAGCCCTGATTTGGCAAATGCCCAGCAGGAATTGCTCTTTCTGAAAAATAATAATGAAAGCGTCCTTATTGAATCTGCGAAGAAGAAATTACTGCTTCTTGGATTGAGTACGACTCAGATTAACAGAGTTTTAAGTACTGGTAGAATAGAGGATAGAATTGCTGTATATAGCCCTTATTCAGGTTATGTTTCAGAATTAGGGTCCGCATCAACGGATCAGGCAATTCAAGCGGGTGGAACTAGGATCAGTTCAGGAACCGCTGGCGGGATGGGGAGTATGAAGACTTCCGCTTCATCTGCAATAGTACCGGAAATACCAAATATCTCTTCAGGCGGAGCTTTACAGATCAGAGAAGGGCAATATATCAATGCAGGTCAGAAATTATTTGACCTGATTAATACAGATCAGGTTTGGGCTGAGTTCTTCGCACGTCCAGATCAATTAAAGGATTTTAAGCAGGGTAAAGATGTGATTGTGCAGTCTGTTGATGTTCCTTCACAGCGTACGGAAGTCGTAGTGAACCTGATCCAACCCTATTTCAAGGAAGGAACCAATTATTCCCTAATCAGAGCGAATGTGCCTAACAGCAAAAAATCTTGGAAAGTGGGTCAGCTGATCTCAGTAAGCAGAGAGGTAGAAGTACAAGGGAACTGGCTGCCTAGAACTTCTGTCCTTCAGGTTGGCACGCGATATGTTGTATTTGTGAAAAGGAACAGAGCATTTGTCCCGGTTTATGTGAAGCTTAAACATCAGGCTGATCAGTGGATAGATATTGGTGATGGTATGGAATCAGACGATGAATTGGCACTTAATGCTTGGTTCCTAATAGATAGTGAAAGTTTTATAAAAGCGGAGCGTTTATAATGAGAACAAACATAGTTTTAGGGTTGATCATTCTTCTTATTGGATTGACAGTATTTACTTTTACTGCCTGTAAAGAGGGGCAAGAAAAACATGCTGCTGCAGGAAAATATACTTGCCCGATGCATCCTCAGATTGTAGCTGAAGGCCCCGGTACATGCCCAATCTGTAAAATGGATCTTGTAACGGTAAATTCTGCTGGCGGCAAAAATGAGCTTACACTTAGTGAAAGTCAGATTCAATTGGCTAATATTCATACCGTATTAATCAATCGTAGTGATTTCAGTACTTCTAAAGTTCTGAATGGCCGTTTGATTGTTAATCCTGAGCAGACTGAAGTCATTTCCAGCCGCTATGCCGGAAGAATTGAGAAGTTATTTGTGAAAGAAATGGGCAAATCTGTTTCTAAAGGTCAGCCACTTTTTCAGATCTACAGCGAGGAACTTCAAACTTTACAGCAGGATTATTTATTGCAATTAAAACAGGTTGCGGCATTTCCGGAAGAGAAGATTTATCAATCGATGCGCGAGGCAGCAAAAAATAAACTCCGATTATTTGGCAATTCAGATGCTCAGATTCGACGGCTGACAGAGACTATTAAAACAGCGCCACTGCTCACCGTTTATTCAACAGCATCCGGTGTTGTTAGCGAGCTAAATGTTTCAGAAGGACAATATCTGACTGAAGGAAGCCAGGTTTTAAAGCTTGAAAATTTTAGTCAGCTTTGGCTGGAGATGGATGTTTATCCAAATGAATTGGAAAATATCAGGCTTGGTACAAAGGTTCAGGCTTCAATCAATGGTATCAGCGAAAGAGATCAGACCCTGGCCATCGATTTCATTTCCCCGCAGATGGATCCATCCTCCCAAATCCTGAAAGTAAGGGCTTCGATTAGGAATCCGGGAAATTTGCAGGCCGGAATGCAGGCTACTGTCTTTTTACCGCTCGCGAAGATATCTAATGCGATGAGTTTACCTTTGGATGCAGTAGTTCGGGATGAGAAGGGAACTTATGTCTGGATTAAAACAACTAAAAATACCTATTCTCCTAGAATGGTGCGTACCGGCGAGGAAGATGCTGAACGAATCATTATTCTCTCCGGACTTGAAGATGTAAAGGAAGTGGTAATCAGCGGAGCTTATTTATTGTCCAGTGAATTTATATTGAAAAAGGGTGCCGACCCGATGGAAGGGCATGATATGAGCAAAATGTAATCAATATGGAATTATATATCAAAAACATGGTATGCAATAGGTGCATCACAGCAGTGCAGAATGAGCTTATAAAAATGGATCTGCATCCAATAGAAATTCAATTAGGTATTGTGAAGCTTCAGGAGGAAAAAATAGATGAAGAAAAGCTGCTTGTTCTGAATACACATTTGCATGCTCTTGGATTTGAGTTGCTTGATAAGGGAAAAACTAGGGTGATTGAACAGATAAAAAATCTTATTATTGAACTGATCTTTCATTCAGAATTTCTGGAACCAAAAATTAGCTGGTCGGGGCTGATTGCTGATAAATTATATCATGAATATGGTTATTTAAGTTCCTTATTTTCTTCTGTTGAAGGTATTACCATTGAACAATACATTATTCGCCAGAAAATAGAACGGGTCAAAGAATTAGTATTCTATGATGAATTGAATCTAAGTGAAATTGCCAATAAATTGGGATATAGTAGTATTGCTCACCTTTCTGGCCAATTCAAAAAGGTCACCGGCCAAACCCCTTCACAATTTAAAAATGTCAGAGCTTCAACTGGGAAGAGGAAATCAATTGACAAGCTTTAATTATTTTAAACACTTAATTCTATAACTCTTTCCAATAATTATGTAAAGTCTTAAGCACCTGCATATCATAATTTTGCATTGTAAATCAAGATTATGAAAGGTGAACAAAAATCTCAGTTAAAAGATCTTTCCTCAAGCAGTGTCAGATCCGTATTTCCCGTAATAGGTATGACTTGCGCCGGGTGTGCAATCAGCGTAGAATCTATATTAAAGGCTACAGAGGGAGTAATCGATGCAGGAGTAAATTTTGCAAATAATACTGCTTGGGCAGAGTACGTTTCTCTGAAAACTAATCCACCGGCGCTACAAAAAAGTATTCAATCTATTGGATATGATCTTATAATCGATGAAGATAATTCTGCAGAGCTTCAGGAAGCGTTACAATTTAAAAATTATCAGGAGTTAAAGAGCCGAACAATATGGGCTTCAATTCTTGCCTTGCCGGTATTTGTAATCGGGATGTTTTTCATGGAAATGCCCTATGGGACATGGATATCAATGATACTAAGTGCTCCCGTTGTATTTTGGTTTGGTCGGAGCTTTTTTATCAATGCTTGGAAACAGGCAAGGCATAGAATGGCAAATATGGACACTTTGGTGGCTTTAAGCACAGGCATTGCTTTCATTTTCAGTGCATTTAATACAATCTATCCTGAATACTGGCATAATAGGGGGATACATCCTCATGTGTATTATGAGGCTGCTGCAGTTATAATTGCCTTTATTTCTTTCGGCAAATTGCTGGAAGAAAACGCTAAATCTAACACTACAGGTGCTATTAGGAAATTGATGGGATTGCAGCCAAAAACAGTCAGAATATTCAATCGTGGTAAAGAAGAAGAAATTCCGATTATTCAGGTTATACCTGGTCAGATCATAGTTCTGAGGCCGGGTGAACGGGTTGCTGTGGATGGCAAAGT
>JBDNGV010000660.1:0-3014 GCA_041689125.1 Daejeonella sp. | reverse complement strand
TAATTATAAGACAATAATTAATTAGCAAATTTAAAAATTAAGACCATTTTACAGAAAATAGTATATTTCGAAGTTGTGCAAGGTAAAAAAGGTCTTAGCGCTATTAATGAAAGAGTTATTTAGTCCTTTGTTGAGAACTTTATCTAAATCTGGAATCAATCTTAGTAAATTCTATTGTTAAATTCTTTGGTCCTTGAAAATTATTTATTGATTTTCAATCTATTTGAGTATCTTTGACATTATATTAATAAATAACACAATGCAAAAAGAAGGTACAGTAAAGTTTTTTAATGAAACTAAAGGATTCGGGTTCATCGTACCCGCAGAATCAGGTGATGAGGATGTATTCGTTCATTCATCTGGTCTAATTGACCAAATTCGTGAAAACGATAAAGTTCAATACGAAGTTGAGCGTGGCAAAAAAGGCCTTAACGCTGTTAATGTGAAAGTTGTTTACTAAATCAACATAAACCATTTTAACAAAGAAAAGCATGTCGTGAGATATGCTTTTCCTGTTTTAGGGTAATTCTAGAATAAACTAAAGTAAATCGTTTGCTAGATTAGCCAATTCACTTCGCTCACCTTTCTGCAGAGTAATGTGTGCATATAAGGGATGGTTCTTAGCCTTGTCTATTAGATAGGATAAGCCATTGCTTTCGGCGTCCAGATATGGTGTATCAATCTGATATATATCACCCGTAAAAACAATCTTTGTATCTTCTCCCGCTCTTGAGATAATCGTCTTGATCTCATGAGGTGTAAGATTTTGTGCTTCATCTACAATAAAGAAAATTTTCGTTAATGTTCGTCCTCTAATATAGGCTAAAGGTGCAATGGAAATCTTTTCATTTGAAACCAGTTCATCTATTTTATCTTGAGCTTTTTCATCACTAAGCTGATCCTTGATAAATTTTAGATTGTCCCATATAGGTGCCATGTATGGGTCAATTTTGGATTTTATATCTCCTGGTAGAAATCCAATATCTTTATTACTTAAAGGGACTATTGGTCTGGTAACAAATATCTGACGATAATTTTTTCTTTGTTCCAATGCGCTTGCCAATGCTAGCAATGTTTTTCCGGTACCTGCATTGCCCTGTATGGTTACCAATTTAATATTTGGATTCAATAAAGCATGAATGGCGAATGCCTGTTCAGGATTTCTGGGTTCAATATTGTATACAGACTGATATGGAATATATTCCAGTTCTTTATTTCTTGGATTATAATAAGCTGCCGCAGTTTTATTTCTTCCATTTAGTATGAAGAAATGATTTTCGTGATTAGTTTTAATATCAGTTGCTGAAACTGAAAGATTTTTCTTTCTAATTAATTCGTCAATAAGCTTATTCGGTACTTTTTCGGTAATGGTTTTGCCGGTGTATAATTCCTCAACATTTTTGATTTTACCGGTCTCATAATCTTCTGAAAATAGATTCAAAGCCTTAGCTTTTAGTCTAAGACAAATATCTTTTGAAACGAGAATTATTTTTTTTTGCGGGAATTGTTCCTGTAAATTAAGAGCAGAATTTAGGATACGATGGTCAAATTTACCTTCTCCAAAAATCTTTTCAGCATTTACACGATTTGGTATGTCGTCCATTACAACCTTATAGTTCCCCCTACCCTTTCCTTTTAAAGGAACCCACTCATTTATAAGCTTGTTCTTGGAAAGTTGATCCACTATTCTTATAAAGCTTCTTGCTTCATAATTCCGAGTGTCATTTCCGCTTTTAAGATTGTCAAGTTCCTCAAGTACCTGAATTGGGATGGCTACATCATGTTCTTGAAAATTTTGAAATGCATTATGATCATAAAGAATAACCGAGGTATCCAGAACAAAGATCTTTTTGTCAGAGACTATATTATTATCTTTCGCCATTAACCAAAAATAAAGAAAATTGTCCGAAGCTGAATGGAGAAATCAAATTTGTGTAAAAACGAAAACGGAGACCTTCTTCTTGCGATTCGGATCTCCGTTCTCACTTTTTTTGCAATCGTAATTGCTCAAAAGTATTAAGCTTTCACTACTATAATCAGTGCGACTCTTCAGTTTTTTCAAACTTTTAGCATCAGCAACTTATTACTTTATCAATGCATTCGTTCCGTAGAACGTTTACAAAATAGGTAATGTCTGTCTTTCGATTTTGTCCTCCAGCCTTGATCTCACGATTTTTGGTCTGAATTGAAAATTAAATTATCCTAAATCTGATGAAGCCCGAGGGCTTCGGATTTTGAGGGATATTATTTCAGGCTATCAAAGTACTTCCGACTTAACAATACTAATGTAGGTATAAAATTGTTCCAGTCAAGTAAAAAATCATTTAAATTTCACACACTTTATTAACCATTTGAAGATGATTATCAACATTGCTATAATCCTTAAGTAATTCAATACCAATATTTTAATAGAATAATTATTGGCTTACTAACATTCTTGATTTAATCATTTTATTAACAAATGAGCAATTTATACCTGATCTTAAATTCTAAAAGTGAAACTTAATGCCTGTCCAAATGGAATTTTCTAATGATTGAATATGCTTTGGGCTGATGATAAAAGAATAAAGTTTATTCTGAATATTTATATAAAAGAAAACGGGAACCTTCATCTTGCGATTTGGATTCCCGTTTCAACTTTTTTCGCAACCGTAGTCGCTAAAAAGCATAAGATTTCAATATTTTAACTGGCTCGTTGTCCTTTGTCTTTTCAAACTCCGGTACCCGTGGCCCTTTACTTTTATTTGCAAACAATCCGTAGATCGAATGCAATTTAGTGTAATGCCTGTCTTTTGGAACATTGGCCATGAACTATCTATCTTTCGATATTTAGCTTTCCGGTCTTTGTTTATTTTATCCAGAATCTTTAGAGGTTCGAGAACCAATAGATTTTAAGGATTTTTATCAGGCTGTCAAAGTACTTCGTTCTTATTAATACTAATATAGATACCTCATAGATTTAATGCAAGTAAAAATGGAGTTATTTATGAACAGATTTTTAACATAAAATCAAT
>JBDNGV010000659.1:0-1791 GCA_041689125.1 Daejeonella sp. | reverse complement strand
TGCCGGCAGTTCGTCGGTAGTGGTTTGTATGGATGTTAAATCTAAATTGTTTGGTAAACCAACGGTTTTTAACCATGCAGGCAAAGTAGATACCAAACAGGACCCTATTCAGTTTGCACAAAAAATGCAGGAATCAGGGGCAGGAGAATTGATCTTTAATTCCATCGACCGCGATGGTATGCAAAAGGGCTATGACCTAGTTCTGATTGAAAAAATTGCCCAAGCCATCGACATTCCACTGGTTGCCCTGGGTGGTGCCGCTACTCTGGACGATTTCCGAAAGGCAGTTGATCATGGCGCGTCGGCAGTAGCAGCAGGCAGTATGTTTGTATTTCATGGCAAACATAAAGCAGTACTGATTACCTATCCCGAATATAAAAAATTAGAAAGTCTATTCGCATGATTGAGCAAATAAATGCACACATTTATCCTTCTACTTTCGTAAATGACTCGAGAATATTGAAAGAAACAGAATCATTAATTAAATTAGGATTAGTTCAAAAGATTTTAATGATTGGCATATGGGCAAAAGGGCTGCCTAAACTTGAAAAAATAGATGAAAGTAGAAGCATTATTAGAATAAAGCAAATATTTAAACAACGAAAGGGATTGGTATTTTTTGCAGTGAAATACATTTATTATCAATTTCAGGTAATAAGTGTGTTACGTAAGTTAAATGTTAATGTGGTAAACTGTCATAGTTTAGCGGTTCTTGGAATTGGAGTATATTTTAAAATTTTTAGGAGTTTATTTTTGATTTATGATACTCATGAATTGTCTACGGAAGTAGAAGGATCGCGAGGATTCAAAAAAATTGCAGGAAAGATTTTTGAGAGAAGCTGTATTCACTTTGTCGATGAAGTAATTGTAGTGAATGATTTAATTGGAAAGTGGTATGAGAAAAAATACCATATAAATAATGTAAGTGTTCTTAGAAATGTACCCCATTATTTTGAACTCAAATTGAAACCAGATTTATTTCGGGAAAAATTCAACATTCCTCGAGAACAATTGATATTTATATATCAAGGATTGTTGAGTAAAGGTCGAGGCGTAAATATAATTATTGATGCATTCTTGGAATCTGAACAGAATCATCAAATTGTCTTTATGGGAAAGGGAGATTTAGCAGATGAGATTAAAAATTTAAGCAATATTAAGTCGAATTTTCATTTTATGCCAGCGGTCTTGCCATCTGAAGTCCGTAACCATACTGCTTCAGCTGATATAGGAATTCATTTAATTCAAAATAGTTGTCTAAATCATTATTACTGTTCACCGAATAAAGTATATGAATATCTTATGTATGGCATTCCACAGATTGTAAGTGATTTTCCTGTAATACGTAATATAATTCATCAGGGTGAATGTGGCTGGCTTGTCACTCCTGAGAAGAACAATTTATTAAAGCTGCTTCAGCAAATTACAAGAGCTGAAGTAGTTGAAAAGACGAAAGCGGTTTTAGAAAGAAGAAACGAAATAGGATGGGAAAAAGAAGAAGCAAGTTTAGTGGAGGTATATAGTCATTTGAATAATAAGATGAAATGAAAGTAATAACCGTTCTCGGTGCAAGACCTCAATTTATCAAAGCCTCGCCGGTATCAAGGGCTTTGAAAAAAACGACTGTTATAGAAGAAATTCTCGTGCATACGGGTCAGCATTTTGACGATAATATGTCGGCTATTTTTTTCGAGGAAATGGAAATCCCTGCCCCTAAATACTTTTTGAATATCAATGGTTTGGGACATGGCGCTATGACCGGCCAGATGTTGGAAGCCATTGAAAAAATTC
>JBDNGV010000658.1:0-4324 GCA_041689125.1 Daejeonella sp. | reverse complement strand
GAATACCATTCAGAATTATGTAAAGTCTCAAGGAAAAGAAAAGGAATATAAAAAGATACATACTCAGCAGTTAATAATGTTTTAATACCTCCGGGGCTCTGCCCCGAGGTTCTTTATTAAATCTACCTCATCCTGGCTGTAGGGGGTTCCGTCTTTCTTAAATATATCATGGAACCATTCTTTTGGTTAAAAATAAAACCAGGGTTAATACTGCCTGAACTTTGATTTTCATAATGTTGTGTCTAAGGTTAATAATTAAGGACTTGATTTTTTGATATGAATTGATTATGGCTTTGATTATTTTTCAGCAGGGGCATTTACCGGGACATTCGATTTTACCGGAATAGCGAAATCAGGACTACCATCAGGCTTCCAGGTAAACTTCTGGGCACGCGGAGCTCTTTTCCTTCCGCAGCCCTGACCTGGTTCTGAATTTGCATGATAAAGTATCCAGTCTTCCTTACCATCAGGCGATTTGAAAAAAGAATTATGACCCGGAGCATAAATTCCGTTTTTCGGGGATTTTTCAAACACAGGCTCATTTTTTTTCTCCCATGATGAGGCTTGAAGAAGGTTATTCTTTCCTGTAAAGCTTAGTAAGCCAAGTGCATAAAAATCTGTCCAGCAACCACTTGCCGAATATATGATAAATAATTTTTTCTTATTTTTTAAAAACTGAGGACCTTCATTCACATCTACATGGGGAGGATTGTTCGGATCATTTAAGTCGCCGTTCTTTTCCCAGGCGTATTCAGGAGTGGAAATCATCACACGCTCAGAATCTATCGTCCAGGGATTTTTCATTTTAGCTATATAGATATTTTGCCGCCCGTTGGTATCGCCCTCCCATCCCGACCAGATCATATACAATTGCCCTTTATGCTTAAAAATATTTGCGTCAATTGCCCATTTATCTGAAGGATCTGCAACTTTTCCTTTAAGTATCCATTGGCCTTTAAAAGGATCATTAGATGAATTTTCAAGAACATACATCCGGTGTGTCTCGTTCCTTCCATTATCAGCAGCAAAATAAGCATACCATTTTCCTTTAATGAAGTGAAACTCCGGTGCCCATAAGTGTTTTGAATAGACCTGTCCCGGCGGTGGAGCCCATATAATTGTTTGTTTTGCTGATTTCAGATCAGCCAGGTTCTTAGTCTTCCATAAAGCAATTTTATCTCCCACCGTATGGGTATAATAATAATTCCCTTTTTTGTAAAAGCCGAATGGATCTGCACCGGAGGGCAAAAGTGGGTTAGTGAATGTATTGTCCTGGCCAAATGCCAAAATAGAGGTTAACAGTATTATACCCAGCAGAGATATTTTCTTCTTCATAAAGTTTAAAGAATTTTATTAATTCCTTTTTACTGAGTGCAGCTCTTGATAATTATATCTGTTCACGGAATTCATCCATTTTCCTATTCCAGCCATACCTGCTGTGTAAATGCGCCGTTAGCTGCAATATCCCACATTTCTACCCTTACCCATTTACGGTTCTTCAGGTTGGTACTGAAAGTGAATTTCTTCTTTCCGAAAGCACGGGTATTATTCAGATTGATCCGTTCACGGTAAACCTGGTTTCCATCTCCCGAAATGATCTCTGCGAAATTTAAAGGAAAGGTCCAGTTTGCTTTAAGGCTGATCTCTGCTTTACCACCGGAACTGAGTTTATAAGTCTCACCTGATTTTTTGCCGTTTACAGTAAAAGCAGGGAACAGAATCTCCCCGGTTGTTACAAAAAATTTCCCCTTACGCATCGCATCAAGTACGGGGTCCCAGCCATCCGTATATTTCGGAATTTTATCAAGCTGGAGGTAATTCACATTCAAATGAGCATACATTTCATTCTGTTCGGTGATCGTAAAAATATCTGATTCTGCAATTACATGCTTTTTTAATCCCCAGTTTGACATATCATCCAGCAGGTTAAGCACACGCTTGCTTAAGGTAGGTATGGAAAGATCTGCGGGAATAGCCTTCCATGCTGCACCCATAAAAGTCTCCGATTTAAAAAAAGGTTCTTCCTTATATACATCAGGAAAGCCAGTAGAAGATTTTGTACGTGCATGTGCTGTCCATGCCAATCCCTTTTCCAGTTCATGTAATTTTAACATTTCGTTTTTGTCCCCGATTCGATATACTTTACCATATTTATGATCTGTAGATACGAATGGCATATCTGGCTTTCTGGACATGATCCAATAAACCGGCTTTGGAAAAAAGTTCAGCCAGTGACCCCCATAAAAATTATTGGGTTCCTCTCCGGGGAGTAATAGAAAATCCTTGTCGGAAAGACGCTCACATTGCTGAAATAGGGCATGGAGTTCTTTTAGTCGTTCTTCATCGGGTCCTTTGGGGTGCCCTGTTCCATGAAACTCACCTAAATGGACTATGTTGATTCCTGTCTTTTTAAACACGTCTACAAACTCTGGTTTTTCTGGTATAGGTAAACCTTTAAGCGTTACCTTCATGGTAAATTCATTATGAAAGTGGCTTGCCATGGTTTTGTATCCCGGTACCGGCACATACGAATCATTATGAGTAAATTTCTTAACTTCATGTAATGCTGAAGCAGCTTTATCGGTGCTTAACAGACAAAAAAAGTTTAGGCGCTGCTTGGTTCTTGGAGGAGCGTTAAACCAGGGGACATATCTCTTATCACCCAAAGGATTCTGACGTATACCCATGCCAAAATCGGGTATCATATTCATATAATTACTCCCGTACCAGGTAAATTTCAGATTAAATGCTTCATCAAGCGGATAGAAATATTGATGTGGTGCTGGGAAAAGAGCTAAACTACCAGTCTTGCTTTCTCCTATTATCGTACGATATTTAACCTCCATGTTCTTACTTACATCAGTATTGCCTACCTGAGCGGTTTGTAATTCGCCTTTCACATCAGACCATGAAATGTTATCCCAAATCTGCTTTTTACTTACCAAACCGGCATCATAAAGAATAGCTGTAGAATCAATTTCTGTTTCCATCACGGCTGCTATATTAAACAAAGGGCTTCCATTGTATAAGGTAATTTCAAGAGATCCTTTGAACGATGCTGCGCTTACTTCCGATATTCTTACAATAGTTTGTAAGCCTGTACTCGAAACACTGGCATTGCGTTTATTAAAATCGACGATATAAGACTTATAAGGCCGTGTAGGAACCCTGTCGAAAAAAACATCCCACCCGCCGCTTGTTTTACTCAATGTTCTTTTACCTACAGTAAGAAGAAAGGAGGGGTCTAAGTCGGTTCCAATTTCTTGAAAAATCCCCATTTTACTCAACTGAATACTCTTAAACAGAGGGTTATTTTTTTCAAGATCTATAACTATTTTACCCCTCTCTTTCCCCTCAGTGGGCCAGCTTACACTTAATAAAGTATTCTTTAGCTCCGCTTTTGCTTCATTTTTTTTATCAAAATCAGAAAAATTGACAGGTACCTGAGCCTTTAAACTGATACCGGTGATTAAAAGGAGTAACAGAATGCTTTTTTTCAACGTGTTATTTCTTAACAGAAAATTTATAGACTGAACTTGTTTTGTAAATATCCTTCGGCTTCAAAATGGTAGTTGGAAATGAAGGCTGATTTGGCGAATCAGGGAAATGCTGTGTTTCCATACAAAATGCTGTTCTGAAATCATCTTTAGAGCCCCCCTTGACTATGTTTTTGCTTTGCATAAAATTCCCGCTGTAAAATTGCATGCCTGGTTCCTGAGTGTAAACTTCCATTATTATTCCTGATTTATCTCCCCATACTGTTGCTGCCAGGTTCAACCCTTCCCCCTTGCCGGAATTTAAAACATAATTGTGATCGTACCCTTTACCATATTTTAGCTGGATGTTATCATTTTCAATCCTTGCACCGATGCTTAAGGGCTTTCTGAAATCAAAGGGCGTATCTTCAACAGATTCGTACTTCCCGGTCGGTATCAATGTAGAATCCACCGGCGTATATCTATCGGCATTGATCTGTACCAGATGGCTAAGAACTTGTCCGCTTCCTTCACCATTCAAATTAAAAAAAGCATGGTTAGTTAGATTTACCACTGTTTTTTTATCGGTTGTGGCTTCATATTCCATCTTCAATTCATTGTCATCTGTAAGCGTATAAATAACTTTTACATTCAAATTGCCGGGATAACCTTCTTCCATGTCCTTTGACAGGTAAGTGAACTCCAGTGTATGCTCATCCGTTTGCCGGGCATCCCATACTACGTCCTGGAATCCTTTTTTACCTCCGTGAAGCGTATTTACCCCATTGTTTGTAAACAGGTTGTACGTTTTGTCATCCAGGGTAAATTTACCCCTGGCAATACGGTTT
>JBDNGV010000657.1:0-2608 GCA_041689125.1 Daejeonella sp. | reverse complement strand
TGGTTAAATACCATGTATCGTACTGAGGTGAACAAATATGCCGCCAATGATTTATGGATTTGAATGCCCTCTCTTTTAGTCCATAAAAGCGTAAATAAATCTTGAATAATCTCCTCTGCCACTTCGTGGCATTTAACACGTTTAAGAGCGTCTCCATATAGCTTTAGCCAATAACGATTGAATATTTCTTCAAAAGCACCGGCATCCCCCTTAAAGAGCAATATTGAAAGTTTTTCATCAGAAAATTTATCAAAATCTTTCATACCTATTTTTTCAGAATATATGTAAGATTAAATTACTGTCCTGCATTATCAATTTACTTTACAAAATATTTTAGGATAATTTAAAGCAAATGGGAATTACTTTTTACATCTAAAAAACCAATAAAGTTTTATCTTCAAGTCTCTAAAAGTTAAACAAATAAACTAGAAAAATTCGTCTTTCAGGCTACATTATTAATCGTAATAACCGACATTATTCAAATTCGTTTCAAATATGAAACTATGAATTTATAGAAATCTGTTAACTAAGATATTAAATTTACCATATCATCCAAATATAATTGCTAGATAAATGATATTTCTGTACTTTTTTTTGCAAGAATGATACTATCTTATATGGTAGTTCAGCCCTCCATAACTACTTTTCCTGAAGGTCCATAATTAAATACACTTTATACATTAATTGGTAAACACCTCCCGTATCTCCCTCGTTTTTTTAGGCTACTTCAGTACAAAAAACTTAAACAGTGGACTATTTCGAACTTTAAACTAATCTAAGGGTTGCAAAGCTTTGAGCTTATTCAACAAGTCAAAAAGTGTTTCAGTGACTTTATTTGAAGCTTCTACCTCCAGATAGCTGGACCGTGCACGCCAGGTTTCATAGCCTCCAAGTTTATGATGTTCCGGCGTAGGCAAATAGCCATTATAACCATTGGCCAGTGAAGTTGTAAAAGTTGGCTTAAAAGGACTCTTTTCTTTGATTTCCAATCCGATTTCTACAAACACTTCACAGGGTACCGCGGTAATTGCCAGATCTCCCAAACGGAATGCCTGCAGAATCAGAGACACTTGTTTAGGAAAATCCCTAATCAGCATAGTTTCACGGGCATAAATTTCTTCCCTTGATTCCATAATAGGAGTTTTTGCTTTCGATATAATCTCTTTTGCCCGTTCAATTTCTTTCTTATCCGGAAGACGTACCCCTAATGCAATTTCTGTTTGAACTGAACTCAATGAGATCCAATCCTGATACTTAATATTCTGATAGGCTTTATAGGCTTCAGCAGCTACAATATTGGCTACCTGCTGCATCCTGACATACGGCGGCAGGGAGAGCCTAGAGCCTTTATTGTTGACATTGTTGATATTACCACTCGTACCATTAGACAACATGGCTACAAATTGAGGGTACTGATCACTATCTGATTGCAATAGTTTCTTCATACCCTCTGCAAACATTCCAAAATAATCTGCCGATACTTCGCCGGGACCTGTTCCACCAACATAATGCAGGGAGTAATTTGCTAACAGGGCTATTGGACGCCCCTTCGGAGTTTGAATGGAAATGACAGGAAGCCCAGAATCGGTAATGTCGTTAACCTGATAGGTACTTAACTGATCAATGCCACCGAATGGATTTTTGACCTCATCAGGATTCATTCTCCAACGACGGTTGAATACCAGAGTGGGCTCATCACCAACATCCCAACCAATACGTGCCGGCACAAGGTTGTTGTTTGCTATGATCAGGGCATCTGCAATACGTTCTGTCAGAAATTTGAGATAATCTTTGTCGGGATCACTTTGAAATACAGAACAGGCTGTTCCACCTGAGTGCGTGTGAGTTGCCGACATCATCATATTCTCAACCGGAATCCCCGTTATTTCATGAGCCCTACGCTTAGCTTCATCAAGCTCCTTCCTGTAAATCATACACAGATCTGCCGTAAGAATAGCTAGGCGCGTTTGACCATCATCCAATACGATACAGCGGACATGGGTTTCATCATGAATTTGCTTTACAGAAATATCCTTCATGTTCCCATTGATGGAAGTTCCAATTTTAGGAGTGATATTGCTCGTCGCCGCACCGGCACGGAAAATTTTAGCAGTCTTGTTTTCTCTAACTCCAGCATTATTCTGGGCAATAAGATCCAAAGTGCTTAATAATAAAACCGAAAGACAAAAGAGAAAAAACCGGGAAAAATGTCGATTTTTAAAAAAGGAAGTTAATACTCCAGTCATATGAATTTTATCCCCCGGTAGTCTAATGCAATCCAGCTGCAATACAATTTTTCTATTTTTCTTTCTCATTTATTACATAAGTTTAAAAATGAACATAAAAAGTTCAAAACAGTTTTCTCTGTATTGCGGTCAAACAAAATTTGTACGTTTAACAGATTCCCAAAAGCCTTCAATGAATAGCAAAGAGTCGGAAGAAGAAAATTAAAAAATATATTTTATCGTTTTACCTGATTAAAAAGTTTAAGAATTTCGCTTACAATTTTCCTTGAAGCATCTTTTTCCACCTTATTAACACTCATCCATGTCTCATAACCCCCCAATTGATGTTGCTCAGGAGTTGGGAGGTAGCCATAACCACCATT
>JBDNGV010000656.1:0-3740 GCA_041689125.1 Daejeonella sp. | reverse complement strand
ATGCAGGGTATTCCGCTATCACCCGAATGATGGCTTTAGCGATGTAGCTAATGGACCCTTGATTGAAGGGGAAAGCTATGTCAGAAGCTTGGTTTATTATGAGAAAACCGGAAAACTTTATGCTGGTGTCGGTTCTCATGCGGGATTGGTTGAACTGGACCCTAAAAATGGTTCAAAAATAAACTTGCTGCCAGAAGAGTATAAAAACAAGGAGTTTGTTTACAGTGTAGACATTCTGAAAGGTGTTCCCGGTGGCGACCGCCTGCTTACTTTAATTACCAATGGAAGTTTTACTTTGGTGTACAATCTTAAAACTCGAAAATTTGAATATCAGATTGATGAAATGGATATGAAGGCTGTAAGTCAGCCCGATCAGAATAATCGTTTTTATTATACTTACCGTTCAGGACTTTACAGCCGTGATATTGGCATGCCACAACAAGCTCCGATTAAACATGCCGACAATATTGGTTCCGCGAATGCTATCCGAATTATAGACAAACAATTATTTATTTTGAATTCGGATGCAGAGTGCCTTGTTCTGGATCTTGGAAATGGCAATCTTAAACGAAAAAAACTAGATGTTCCTGAGCAAGCAATTGTTATTCAATCAATTATGAAAGGTCCTGACGGCCGAATTTGGTCAGGTGGCTATCTGGCTGGAGGACATTCAGCCTATGATCCTAAAACAAATTCTACAACAAGCTATCCCGGTCTTCATCAGACAGAAGGTATGACCGTTAAAGATCAGTTTATCTATTTCGGGATTTATCCAAAGGGACAGATGTATGAATATGATACCCAGAAGCCTTGGGATATTAAGGAAAGTAATCCTAAGTTTCTTGGTCAGGTGGCTGATCAGAGCCGCCCTTTTGCCGTACTGAACGATAAAGAAAGCGGAAAAATATTCTTCGGAATGGTGCCTGAATACGGAATGCTCGGTGGGTCATTGATAAGTTATGACAGTAATGAATCGAAAATTAAGTCTCATGGTGTAATTGTGAAAGACCAGAGCATAGTTAGCCTAACTTATGCAAATAATTTGGTGTGGGCTGGAACTACAGTCTCAGGCGGACTCGGTATCATGCCATCAACTCAGGAAGCGAAACTATTTTCATGGGATGTGGAGAAAGGGCTGAAAGTTGATGAGTTTATACCTGTTCCAGGAGCAAAGTCTATTACGAGTTTGATCATTGGGCCTGATGGAAATATCTGGGGAATGGCCAGCGGAACGTTGTTTGTATTTGATCCTCTTGTCAAAAAGGTAATCAGAAGTAGACAAATCTATCGGGCAGGGGTTTTGAAAAGTCATGTTTGGAGAGATGCATTTTTAATTCTTCATCCTTCGGGAAAGATTTATGGAACTGGTAGTAATCAGCTATTCAGAATAGATCCAATAAGTCTTGATTTTGAAGTTATCGAAAAGCCTGCAAGCCTTTTGGCTATGGATGAATTGGGCAGAATCTACTTTCACCGTTCGGCAGAATTATGGCGATATGATCCGGCAAAAGAATAAGTAAGTATTTGAAGGTTCATTATTTAATTTTATTAATGAATTTTAACTCACAGAATAAATCTGAATTTAATTAGGATATGAATAAGTATTTTAGCAAGTATGGCAAGAAGGAAAATATTAAATAAGGTATTTCGATTCTGGAAAAAACTTGGTCCCGGACTAATCACTGGAGCTAGTGATGATGATCCTTCAGGTATAGCCACTTATTCGCAGGCTGGGGCACAGTTCGGTCTGTCAACATTATGGACTGCTCTAATCACATTCCCGCTCATGGCTGCAGTGCAGGAAATGTGCGCCAGGATCGGTATGGTAACTTCCAAAGGTTTAACTGGCACTTTAAAGGAGCATTATTCAAAGCCGGTTTTGTATCTGATGCTTATTTTCAGTTTTCCAGCTATAGTGATGAATATCGGTGCAAATATTGCTGGCATGGGTGCCGTAGGTAACCTCTTAATTCCTTCTGTAAATGCTGGGTTTTTTAGTGTGGGATTTACCATTTTATTGATGGGCATATTTATTTACTTGCCATACCGTAAGTTTGCTGCACTACTCAAATACCTTTGTGTGGTACTTCTTGTTTATTTAATTGTTCCCTTTTTGTATAAACAGGATTTGATCGCTATTCTTAAGGGAACATTTATTCCCAATATAAAATTCAATAAAGAATACTTAGGTATCCTCGTTGCAATTCTAGGTACAACGATTTCTCCCTATTTGTTTTTTTGGCAAGCAACTATGGTGGCAGAGGATATGAACTCGAAAAGGAAAAAAATTATGGTCGACAAGAAGATTCTTGGTGACATGAAGCAGGATGTTGATTTCGGGATGCTGTTTTCAAATGTGATCATGTTTTTTATTATTCTTACCTCCGGAACAGTCTTGTTCAATGCGGGAATTAATAAGATTGAAACAGTAGAACAGGCTGCAATGGCACTCAGACCTTTAGCCGGAGATTCAGCTTATCTTTTATTTGCCGTAGGTATAATCGGAACCGGGTTTTTAGCTATTCCAGTTCTCTGTGGATGCTTGTCCTACATTGTTACCGAAACTTTTGGCTGGGAAAAGGGACTCAACAAAAAATTCCATCAAGCAAAGGCATTTTATTCAATCACCATTATTTCACTACTTCTTGGTTTAATGATGAATTATGTTGGAATTCCCCCTATTCAGGCATTGTTATGGTCGGCAATACTTTATGGATTAACAGCACCTGTATTGATCTTGATTATTCTACATATAGGCAATAATAAAGTTGTAATGGGAGAGTTTACAAATAGCAAAAAGTCTAACTTTCTTGGCTTTACAACCTTTTTTATTATGACCTTTGCCGCAGTTGTTCTAATCTATCTAGAAGTGTTCGGTAAATAGGGGATAGATTTTATTCTTGTTTCTTGCTAAAATCGTTACCCTATATCTTTTCAACTACTATTTTAATCTAATCTGATAAAATCTCCGCTCGAGTCTTTATCCCCAACTATTCCTATATTATACTTCACCCTTGAGATTACATTGCATTTATGCTTAATTTTCTATTAATTAGAGGAATTAAATACTTCTCTAAAATTTTTTAATAAGTCATAAAATGAACTATAAGCAGTACGCTGAAAAATACAAAGACAATCTTTTAAATGATGTCGTTCCTTTTTGGCTTAAAAATTCGGGCGACAAGGAATTTGGTGGCTTTTTTACTTGTTTAGATAGGGAAGGAAAGGTTTTCGACACAGATAAATTCGCCTGGCTCCAATTCAGACAAATATGGTGTTTCAGTATGCTATATAATCAGGTTGAACAGAAGCAAGAATGGCTCGATTTTGCAATTCAGGGTGCAGAATTTATGAAGAAGCATGGTAAGGACAAGGAAGGTAATTTCTATTTTTCCTTGACCCGTGAAGGCTTGCCGTTAGTACAACCCTACAATATATTTTCAGATTGTTTTGCTGCTATGGCATTTGCGCAGCTTTACAGGGCTACAGGGACGGAGGAATATGCACAGATTGCTTTAAATACGTTCAATAATATTCTCAGAAAGAGAGATGATCCGAAAGGAAAATATAATAAGACCTTTCCGGGAACACGCCCGCTACAGGGTTTTTCACTACCGATGATCCTTTGCAATCTGGTTCTGGAATTGGAACATCTTTTGGAGCCTGGTCTGATCGAAATGACCATCAATGATGGCATACATTCGGTTATGGAGGTGTTTTATCAGCAGGATCTTGGAATT
>JBDNGV010000655.1:0-7119 GCA_041689125.1 Daejeonella sp. | reverse complement strand
ATTATGTTGTGGATTTGATAAAGCAAAACCTGAAAGTAAAGTGTCAGTCAAATTAGATTTTCCGTCACCATCTGTATCCTCAAAGTAGAGGATATGGGGTGCGTCTGTGACAATAATTCCCTTTTTCCAGCGCATTACACTGGTAGGTAATGTTAGGCCTTCAGCAAACACCGTTCTTTTATCCATGTTACCATCACTATCTTCATCTGATAGAAGTATTATATTCCCACTACCAGTTTTATTATCTAATGGGTAACCATGCATTTCAACAACGTAAAGGCGACCGAATTCATCTATTTCCATATCGACCGGATCGGTGATCCAAGGTTCAGAGGCGATCATTTCAATTTTAAATCCATCGGCCACTTTGAATGTAGCAAGGGCATCTTTTGCTTCTACAGCTGAAGTTAATTGATTGGTTTCAGGCTGTGTATTACAACCTGAAACCCCAATCAATAGAATTATTAATCCATTCATTATGTTAACTGTATGCTTACAAAAAAAAAACATTTTTTTAATAAATAGATTATATGTGAATTTATTGAAGTTACTCTAATTAGTCAATTAACATCCCACCAAATCGGCGTGAACATTTTGTCCTGACCGTTAAGATGCTTAGTCACGGCCTCCAATACTCCCGCCTTACTAGCAAGTGTAATGGCTGGAGGATAAGGAATACGCTTAATAAATTCTCCTATGGGGACATCGCCACCGCTTCTGTTAACTGTTACAGGATATAGTTTAGGATAACCAGTTCTTCTGAATTCCGACCAGGCTTCCTGTCCTTCAGGATACATGGCTATCCATTTCTGTGTAATTATGCGTTCCAACTTTTCCGCTATAGTAGCGGATTCATTCCATTTAACTGTAATCGAAGTAATTGGAGGCATATTATTCAATGCATTATTAGGGTCAACATATGGCAAAGGAGTAGCCGTGCTATTATTTAAATATTCTTCTGCTCCACCTACTTTATTTGAGCCGAAAGATACTCTTATCCCTTCCTCATAAAAACTCTTTGATGTTCCGCCCATATCCCAGCCTTTTAAAGCTCCTTCAGATCTTAAAAAGTAACTTTCAGCCACATCCATTAACTTAACAAAAGGATTGTCAACAAAATTAACCTGTGAAAAACCAAGATATGATTTAGCTGGCATGTCTGCACCAGACCTGATACCTTTATAAGTACTTCCCAAGCTTGGGTCAGCTGGTAAAGCATATTTTGGCAATCGGGGGTCATTGTAACCGCCAAGGATAGTTTCTACAGTCGCATTAAGTCGAGTTTCTTGCCAATCGCGGGTAATGGTTACTAATGGGTGAATGACTCCGGTAGTCATTTCAAACGATCCTTCCTTGCTTGTAAGTAAGCCACCACTGTCTTTAACTGCAGCTTCGGCTTCTGTTTTTGCTTTCGAAGGGTTTACATTTGAGATACGGATTGCCAAACGTAGTCGGAGAGTGTTGGCAACTTTTATCCATGTTGCATAATTTCCGCCATAACGAGATCTGTCAAATTTGGTGTAGCGTACCAAGTCAGCAGTTGGATTCGCCGTTTCAGCCGCTTTTAAAACAGCAACAGCAGCGGTAAGTTCTTTGAAAAAGACATTATACGCTTCTTCTTCAGAATCAAATTTCACATCACTGGCTGTTCCATAAAGTGAATAAGGTATCGGACCAAAAATATCAATAAGCCTATGTCCCGCGAAAGTTTTAAAAATTAACGCCAGGGCGTATAGATCAGGGTATTTAGTTTCAAATCCCTTTTTCTTCATCATTACCCATGGATCTAACACTTTACTTGAAGGTACTAGCCATATCTGGTTATTCCAGCTCTCAACCATAAAATAAGTGCCAGTATTTGAATTGTTAAAAAATGGGGCGGGAAGGCTCATATATCCGCTATAATTATCAGCATTCAGGTTTTGCTGCATTTCGTATCTCCATGTAGTGAGCACATCTAAAATACCCAATTGCATTCCGGGAAGGGTATAGCCCCCTTCGTTAGCATCCTGCTCAAGCATTTTATCGGTGATCAGTTTTTTATCTACATTGAGTCCTTCCATATCCTTTTTGCAGGAGGCCAATACAAATGATATTAAAATCAAACTCAATATTAGCTTTAGCTTATGACTTATATTTATATATTCAAGATTTTTCATATTTTTAGTTTTATTATCTTTTTTTTACTAGTTATTTTAGAACTTTGCAGTAAGGCTCAATCCAAAAGAACGAACTGCAGGCATGGTAAATGATGCGTTACCTTCTGACGTTTGGGAAGTGTTTGCAATTATCTCAGGATCAAAAGGAGCATTTTTGTAGAAGAAGAATAAGTTTCTACCTACTAAAGAAAGATTTATATTAATGCCCTTGACCTTTGGAAAGTTATAGCCCAACGCCAACTCTCTTAAACGGATATTAGTAACATCGTATACATTCCCGGCAACCGCTCCTCCGGCTCCTGCGCCAGTTTGATTCATGTAAAACGCCTTAGTTTCAATCAGCTTTCCATCAAACATTACTCCTCCATTATCTCTGGCTTCTCCTGTTCTTTTTGATAATCCTTTATAATCTAACCATTGTTCCGTTCTATTATAGATCTTTCCTCCAAATCTTCCATCGATCAGGAAAGAAGTCGAAATATTTTTATAGGTGAAATTATTATTAAATCCTGCCAGGTAATTGTAATTTGCATTTCCAACATAGTTGTCAAAGTTGGCAGAAACTTTTGGTAAGCCATTTGAACCAATTATATATTTACCATTATCGTCTTTTAGATAAATTCTACCAAACATATCTCCATATGATCCATAATTACCATCTTTAGGACGAGTTAAGAAAAGCGAAATTTCCCTGAATGAACCTCCTAAAGCAAAATGATCAGCATTCAGAAGGTTGCTCAGTTCCCGTATCTGATTTCTATTTCTGGAGAAGTTGACAGAAGATGTCCAGCTTACTTTACCCAGAGAAGACCTGAGGCTAACTATTCCTTCCACACCTTCATTTCTGATTGTTCCACCATTGATCCAGAAGTTTGTAGCACCTGCACCTGCAGGAGCCTGTATCTGAAATATTTGATCCAATGTAGTGGCACTGTAATAAGTAAGGTTTACACTCAACCTTTCACGCAGGAACCTTAGATCTACTCCAAACTCTAATGATTTGGTCCGTTCTGGGATAAGATTGATGGTATCCTTGCCACTAAAAAAAGGTAAGGATCCTCTAGCAATAATGTTGCCGTTATTGTCAAGTGAATAAGGAGGAGCAGAACTTTCTATACCGAAGGGTATAGCTTTACCAACTTCAGCGTAAGAACCATTCACTTTTGCGAAAGATAAGCCATTTCCTTTATTTTCAGGCTTATTTATTATTACATAAGAAAGTCCAGCTGAGGGATAGAAGAAAGATTGAGACACCGTGGAGCTCCATTCATTTCTTGCCGTAACATCAAGGTACAACTTTTCTTTGAATCCAAGCACCGCATTACCAAATACAGCTTGGCTTAAGGTACTTACTGAGCTTTCAGACTTATTAAACAATCCGTTTAATGCAAATATGGAAAAGTAATTAGGGTAGCTTAATGATGTAGGAATTGTACTTGAAACAGATAGGCCATTATTAGTTGTCTTAGTATTGCTTACTCCTAAAAGTGTCGTTAAAGAAACTGCATCACTCAGAAGCTTATCCCCCATTAATAGCAGATCTGAATAGAAGTACTTTGTATCAAATTTTCCTAATCCATACCCGCCATTCGGACCAGCTACAATAGCTTGTGATGTTGCGTAATTGCGAAATTCAGTAGAATTTGCTATTCTATCGTAAATTCCTCTTCCCTGAACGCTTAGCCAATCGTTTAGTTTATATTTAGCCGTTAAAGATGAAACTGTTTGATCGAGTAAGTTATCATTTTGGTTTCTTTTTTGAACCCAGTAAGGATTTTGATTCGGGAAAGTTTCATTCCTGATATATGGCCAGTTTTGTACATACATTGCGCGTGTTGGATTCCATACTTCGAAATTACTGCCACTATACTTAGAAAAGTCATCGCCTGTAGGAAATGAATAAATGCCAATAAGGGCGCTGTAACCACCAGCAGCATTTTGGTTATATACCTTCTGATTAGTGTAATTTACCGAGGCATCCAACGATAATCTTTTATCCAATAATTGAGTTGTTACTTTTGTGGTAAAATTATCCCTGGTAAGATTATTATCTAGTAGAATACCCTTAGCGTTCGTATTAGCATAAGATAAATATATCTGCACAAATTCATTTCCACTAGATATAGATAGCGCATTTACAGCAGTAGTTGCAGGTTTAAAAAAATCCTTAAGATGTTTATCGCTACCGTTGGTTATTTTTGAACCCCAACTATCATTAAACCTTGGATCCGTTTGTCCATAGTTGGTTTGTAATTCTGGTAAACCTATGGCATTATCTATTGTGTTATTGGATGAAAAATCAACCCTTGCGACGCCAGCCTTTCCTTTTTTAGTTGTAATCAAAATTACGCCATTGGCGGCCTGGCTACCATACAAAGCAGCCGCTGATGCTCCTTTCATTACCTGGATACTTTCAATATTTTCAGGATTAATGTTAGCAAGAAGATTGGATCCGCCAAACATGGGAGCTCCATCGATAACATAAAGAGGCTCACTATTGCTGGTAAATGATTTATCTCCCCGCATCATGATCTTCGTGGCACTACCTGGTCCGAAATTTCCTTTGGTAATTACGGCTCCGGCTACTTTTCCGGCTAGTGAATTCACAAAACTTACATCCTTTACTCTGGTAAGTTCTTCGGATGCAATATTTTGAGTGGCGTATGTGATGCTTTTAGGATCTCTGCCAATTCCTAATGCTGTAACCACCACTTCACTTAAAGAAGTACTTGAACTTACCATGGAAATATCAACGGCTTCTCTATTGTTTACCTCTATCTCCATAGTTTCATAGCCTATGTACGTAACGAGCAAAGTTCCATTTTCAGGTGCATCTATAGAATAGTTGCCATTTACATCTGAAGATACACCAATATTGCTTCCTTTTACTTTCACCGAAACACCAATTAAGGTTTCACCTGTTTTGCTGTCGGTGACTTTTCCTTTTACTTGAATATCTAATTTGGGCATTGTTTTACCGGCAAGGATGTTGCTGCTGGGATTAGTTTCCAGCAAACCTTTAGAGATTCTTACGGCTGCTGTTGCAGGTAAAAAATTGGAACTAATAATTAGCAGCAAAGAGACAAAGCTCATGCACTTTATCCTTCGTTTTCCTGTTAAATACCTGTTTTTAGGTGTAGTAATTGATTTTTTCATTTATTTAGGTTTTAGGTTTATAATAATTACATTTTAGCTAATTCTATAGGCTTATGAACTTTTAACTGTTAGTGGTTCCCCAAAAATTTGACCTTAGGGAACGATTTTTTTTTAAAAGTATGCAGAGTAGAATGAGAAAAATGTTCTGAACTTAGCATGATTTATAACATGCTTAACTCATTTTTAAAATATAAAGCTTGAGGATAAGGAGCGTGGGGTAGTTCTGTAGATTCGAATTGGATTTTCCTGAAAGGCCAAAAGAAAACTGTAATTAATTGAAATATTAATCAGCTCTATTTTTCAAATTGTTTTTATATTGAAAAGGACTTAGGCTGGTATAATCCTTAAAAACTTTACAAAAATGCGAATCGGAATTATAGCCACACATATATGCAATTTCAGAGATGGGTTTATCTAATTCCATTAAAATTTTGCATGCATAAGTCATCCGCACATCAACTAGATATTGCGAAAATTTCATATTAGTTCTGTTTTTAAAGAATCGGCAGAACGATTGTATTTCCATACATGCGACTTCAGCCACTTGCTTTAAGGAAAGTGCCTCATGAAGATTATCATTAACGAATTTGAAAACATCGATTAACCTGTCGGAATGTTGACATTTAGGTTCTGTAGCTATATTCTTGCCAATAAAATTTCTGTCTTCCGAAATGGATATGAGATGTAAGACCTCTAATAATCCAATTGCTTTTTCAAAACCTGTTTTTGAAGCGAGCAATATCAGTTTTTTTGATATGTTAGCCTTCGTTTTGCCAAATATGTTGATTCCTTGTTGTGACTGCTGAAGCACCTCTTTAACTCCATCAAATTCTTTAACAAGAGAAAGCATAGGATCAAATATTGCAGGATTGATATACATAATGATTATCCTGGCATGCAGAGTTGAATCCAGTTTATAAAAAGCAGGATCACTCAACCAAAGATGCGGAACGCCTGCACCGATTAATACCATGTCACCCGGTTTATACTGAGTCACTTTATTCCCTATTATCCTTTTGCCATAGCCTTCGAGTATAAATACCAGTTCAAGTTCAGGATGTGCGTGAAAGCACGGTCGGCCATGCATAGGTGAGAATAAATAGGGCTGATCCCTCAATTCTACATGCAGAGAGTTATTAATAAAGGGGGTTATTTGTGTCTGTAAAAGTCTCATTTTTGTAAATGTAATTTTTACGATTGTTTTCCAATTATTCTATATTAAATATACTATATATTAGGATATTATAATACATTTTTAAAATTATTGATAATCTATTATAAATTACTGTTTTTGTGCAAGATGATTTTGATTGAATAGGTAAGGTCTGAAAATCGGTTTTGTCAGAAGCAGAGTAAATATGTTTTCGCTCTGCTGTGTGTGTTTCTGCTTCAGAAGGTATTGATTCAGTAGAAAAATTATAATGGTTATTAATACTTTAAGCACTTCTCCTGTAGGAATCTGCTGGTTTTCATGTTTTGCGGGTGTTTATTAACCGAGACAGTTTGCGTTATTTGGTTGATACGGTGAAAGCCTATAGTGAAAAGGCTAACATCTGAAATTATAATTATCACGCTATGGAATATTTTTTTGGAACGTTTATGAATCTGGATAAAGTCTGTATATGATTCTTAAAACTTTACTACGTTAAAACTGATGTTTTTTATAATTAAATACCCAGAATCTTTCGGTTAAACTCCTCATTGCTTCCTGTACCTGCAAAATCATCAAATGCCCTCTCAGTGACCCTGATGATGTGATTCTTTATAAATGCAGCTCCTTCGCGTGCTCCATCTTCAGGATGCT
>JBDNGV010000654.1:0-1589 GCA_041689125.1 Daejeonella sp. | reverse complement strand
AGAATTCAATATTGGGGTGAATGCCCTGATTATGAAATTGTTCGTGGCCCAATTTGTACGATTGTCAGGCGCTGGGGATTTCCTCATTCCGCGCTCCATCCCATCTATAATCCATCCCGGTTAAATATAAATATAGAATACCGCTTTTATTCAGGTTTACCCTATTTCTACAAATTCGGTAAAATGAAGGCTATTAAACAGTTTGTAATTCAGACCATGAGAGATGATGAATGGGTGTTTACCGGACAACCATTTACAGGAAGTATATGGATTGGAGCAGATGAGAAAGTAAAGTTTGGGGAGGTTGATAAAGCTAATAAGCATAGTGTAAAAGGTTTTGGTTATTACAATAAAGATTCCAAAGACTCATTTGTGGGGCTTTATTTAGAACATTCTGCCGAATTAATTCCAAATCTTCTGGACGCGGGGTCTTCATTATTTTATTATAACTGGCACGGTACAGTTTGGGTTCGCCACCCAACCCTTGATAAAATACAAAATCATATTATACCTCAAGGTGCAATCCTTCGTCAGAAGAATGCCTATGTAACTATCGCGTTTACAGAAAAGGATGGGCCAGGCAAGATTGAAGCACTGAGAAAGGAGCTTTTAAGTCCGATGGATAGTTTTACGCCGACACTGACTGCGAATATGGCAAAGGAAAGTCAGGGGGCACTAGCCAGAGCAGGTGAGGCACAAGATAGTCCGATTTCCAAAGTGGTTTTATGGGAGGCTTTGAAAAGCTGCATCGATCAGCAAATGTATATCTCCAATGTAAATCTTGTAGAACTGGGTTATATCTATAATTTAACTGTAGAGGATGGAGTAGTCAAGGTATTAATGACCATGCCACATAGAGGAAGACCATTATCTAGTTTCTTTATTTGGGGATCTAGTGTGGTACATCGTACAGTATCCAAAACTATAACTGGAGCCCTTTCTGAAGTGCCGGGGGTACGTAAAGTGTTGGTAGAACAAACCTGGTATCCAGAATGGAATTCTAATTTTATGACTGACGAATGTCGAGTTAAATTGGGAATATAATTAGCAATTTAAATGTTGAATAAAAAAACTCAAATCAATATTAGATTAAAACACCTTTTATAATGAAAACAAATAATCCAAATCCATCAGTATTATTAAAAACTGATCACGCTAGCTTAGATAATTCAAATTCAGTTTCAAATGAACTATCAGCTTCTGTTTCAGACCCCATTAAACGAAGAAAATTCTTAGGCTTAGGTTTATTAGGAATGGCAAGTCTTGGATTACCATTTGCAGCTAAAGCCTCAAATGATCGTAATGTAGAAGAGTTTGTTAATCAAATCGTTGCTACGGAGACCGATTTGTTTAAAAAGCATTCGGATAGTTTTGAGGATAAAATAAAACTAATTCAGCAGGCTTGGGCTGATAAGGACTACCGCATGGTTCGTTCTTTAAGTGATTCGATCAGGAACACCGGTATTCAGGCGCAGAATGAGTATGAAGATCCCGGAAAACCATTATTGAACGGCAGTCAGTTCGGAACAGTAGCTACATTGCCTGCTTCTTGGAAAGCATGGGCTAAAGGTTGGAAATATTATAAGGTT
>JBDNGV010000653.1:0-5369 GCA_041689125.1 Daejeonella sp. | reverse complement strand
TTTTTTATTGGCAGTATAGAGAAGGAGGTTATTATAACAGAATTAGATGGCTTAAAAGTGTCGGAAGGTTTTTCTATCGAACGTGCAGTTGATCCTTCTATGCTTTCTTACCCAATGTTTGCCTCTTTCGATGGACAGGGTAGGCTATTTGTTTTCGAGTCAGATGGCAGTTCACCTACCAGCCAAGGGATGTTAAATAAGCCTCCTTATCATATCCGCCTGCTGGAGGATACGGATGGGGATGGAATTTTTGATAAGAGTAAGATCTTTGCCGACTCCCTTACTTTTCCGAAGGGAGGCGTATTCTATAAGGGCAGTCTTTATGTAAGTTCTTCTCCTGACCTTATACGCCTTACTGATACTGATGGCGATGGCATTGCAGATAAGCGAGAAGTAATACTAACGGGATGGGTACTGAATTCCAATGCCGCTTTACTGGGAGGGCCTTTTATGGGTCCTGACGGATGGTTGTACCTGACTGATGCCAGGCGTGGATTTGATATTACCACTAAAGAAGGTCAGAATCTGAAAGGAGGTTCTGCACGAATCTGGAGATGCAGGCCTGATGGTTCGGGTTTGGAATCTATGGCTGGCGGCGGGTTTGATAATTCCATTGAACTCGCATTTATGCCTTCCGGTGAAACGGTTGGTACCATGACTTATTTCACAGACCCGCAGGGAGGCATGAGGGATGCGCTGATGCATTGGGTTGAAGGGGGAGTATACCCCAAAATAGGACCTGTTATAGAAAAGGATAAATTCAAGATGACAGGTGACCTTATGCCGGTTATGACAAAAATGGCTCGCGTATCTCCATCGGGATTGATGCGTTACCGGGGATCTGCTTTGGGAAAAGAATATAGCAGTAATATTTTTACTGCTGAGTTTAATACCGGGCGTATTATGCGTTATCAAGTCAGTGCTGAAGGAGCTTCCTATAAAACTGTTGATGAGCCATTTATTACTTCTACAATACAGGATATTCATTTAACCGATGTACTTGAGGATGCTGATGGAAGTATGCTCGTACTAAATACCGGAGGCTGGTTCATTTTAGGATGTCCTTTGTCGAGGGTGGCTAAAATGGATGTAAATGGTGGGATATACCGGATCAGGAAAAGTGGCTCATCAAGAGTTTCGGATCCATGGGGAAAGAAACTGAATCTAAAATCCATGCCTGTTCAGACTCTGGCAGCAAATATTAAAGATCCCCGTCTGGCAGTTCGTGATAATGTAATTGAAAGCTTAGTTGAAAAAGGTGAATCTGCTGTTTTACCAATAAAAAATATATTGTTCCGTTCAGAAAATGAAGAGATTCGTGCTGCGGGTATTTTCGCCCTTTACCGGATTGGTACACCTAATGCCATCAAAGAAGCACGATTAGGTCTTAATGACCTCAGCATGGTTGTCAGAACCTCTGCAGCCCGTGTAATGGGTCTAGCCAAGGATAAAGCTTCAATAGATAAGTTGATCGAACTAGTGCAGAAAGACATAGGTTCCGTTCGCCGACAGGCAGCAACAGCTTTGGGACAAATTGGAGATCAGCGTGCAGTTCCAGCGCTCTTAAATGCAGCTGCAACAAATAAGGATCGTTTTGTAGACCATGCAATCATTTATTCACTGATTACCCTCAAGAGTACTGCACCTTTGATCGCTGCATTAAAGAACCCATCTTTAACGGTTAGGAAATCTGCGCTTATTGCCCTTGATCAAATGGATGGCTCCATTCTAAGCAAAGAAAATCTGGTTCCTTTTTTGAATAGTAATGATCCTGAATCAAGGAAAACAGGTATTTGGATTGCTTCCCATCGCCCCGAATGGTCGGATATTGTAATCAGCTTCCTCAAAGCTCGCTTAGGAAGTTCAAATCTTTCGGAAACTGATATTACAGCAGTTCGTGACTTGATGATCACCTTTAGTGAAAATAAACCTCTACAGCAGTTTTTGGGTGAACAACTCGGAGACCGGGCAACGCCTGCAGCAAGGCAAGCTTTATTGATTGATGTAATTACTCATTCCCCTGTAAAAGTGATTCCTGCTATCTGGGTACAACAATTGGGTAATTTGCTTGATCAAGGAAGTGTGGAAATTAAATCGCAAATACTCGGACTTATTGAAACGAGAGGGATTAAGGTCTTGAATGAGCAATTGAAAATGATAGTTCAGAATCCGGGTACTTCAGCCGACTTTAGATTGAAAGCACTCAGCTCAAAACTACTTTCTGAACCGAATCTGTCTGATGGTGAATTCCAGATGGTTCTCAGTTATTTGGATTCTAAGAACGAATCGCCAATCAGGCAAATGGCAGCTCGTTTGCTGGCCAAGGCGAAGTTAAATGATACGCAACTTATTCAATTGGCAAAAGAGCAGGTTGCTATAACAGATGTTTTCCTTATGCCAAATCTGGTAGCTGCTTTTGGAGCTGGCAATAATGCTGATGTGGGTGCCGCATTAGTAGCTGCTCTTGGAAGTTCTGCTGACCGATTAGACAATCTCTCCGAGCAGGATTTAAAGTCATTACTCAACAAATATCCGCAGGCGATAAAAACTTCTGCCGAACCTTTGATTGCAACTTTGGCTGAAAAGAATGCCGGTCGTCTCACAGAACTTCATGCAGTTGAGGCCCGCTTAAGTAGAGGCGATGTAGCACAGGGGGCAAAACTATTCTCCGGAAAGGCAATCTGTTCTTCATGCCACGCAGTCGCAAATAAGGGTGGAAAATTTGGACCTGACCTTACCAATATTGGCCAGATCCGTTCAAGTCATGATATCCTTGAAGCTATATTATATCCGGGGGCAAGCTTTGCAAGAGAATATGAAACTAGCAAAGTGATTACAAAGTCAACCACTCATGCCGGTATTATCAAAGAGCAATTCCCGGATGCCATTACTGTTGAAATCGGCCCGGGCATAATTGTTCGTGTTCAACGTTCTGAAATTACAGGAATTGAACCAATGAGCTTATCGATGATGCCTCCGGGACTTGACAAACAGTTGACATCAGCAGAGTTGTCAGACCTGATGGCTTACCTTAACTCGCTTCCTGACGGATTGGGAACGATCAGAACTAAAATTAAATAATTGACTTAACCTCTAAACAACATGAAAAGAACACTTCTATTTTCTATTGCCCTGATTTCTTCACTTATAATCTTTGAAGGCTGCGGTACTGTAAAAACAAATTCAAGTCAGGTGAAAACCGACCCATCCAAAGCGATCAGCCTGTTCAATGGCAAAGACCTTACAGGCTGGTACACCTTTGTTAAAGGCCGCGGGACAGGCATTGACCCTAAAAAGGTATTCACCACGGAAGATGGTTTGATAAAAATATCAGGTGAGGAGTACGGCTGTATTACTACCAATGAGGAATACAGTGATTATAAACTGATTGTAGAATTTAAATGGGGCCCAAGAACCTTTGCTCCACGAGTAGATAGGGCGAGAGACAATGGCATACTTCTTCACTCAATTGGTGAAGATGGTGGTTATTCAGGAACCTGGATGTATTCTATTGAATGCCAGATCATTGAGGGAGGTACCGGAGATTTCCTTGTGGTAGGTGATGGCACTGATAAATTCTCTCTAACGAGTAATGTTGCTCCTAAAAAACCGGGAGGTGGTAATGTATATATGCCCGGTGGCCAACCCTTAACCATTAATAAAGGCAGGATCGATTGGTTTGCACGTGATCCAAACTGGAAAGATGTTTTGGGCTTTAGGGGTGAAAAAGATGTTGAAAATGAAGTAGGCAAATGGAATAGAATTGAATGTATTGCTGATGGAGATAATCTTACTGTTTACCTTAATGGTAAACTTGTCAATCAGGCATATCGTGTAAAACCAAGTAGAGGAAAGATCCAGATTCAGTCCGAAGGTGCAGAAATGTTTGTCAGAAAGGTTGAAATTGTTCCCTTAGCTTCAAAATAGATTTATTTAATTCACTACTGTCAAGCCTATTAGTATTTTTTTAGGTGTCTTGCTTTTAAAATGTTGGCTAAAAATATCCAACACAAAGCATAAAGCATCTTTTATTGAGAATCAATTTTACCCTCAAACATTGAATTTAATTCTTAGGATAAATTGACCGATATTATTCATAATTTCAATTTGGAAACTTAAAAAATAAAAAAATGAATCTTTCAAATAAACTCAGGTCTCTCATACTGATGGCATTGATTCTTCCAGTGCTTGTATCATTTAAAGAAGACCCGAATCGTTCGGAAAATAAGGCAGAAATGCTGCAAAAAGAAGGCTTTGTGCCTTTATTTAACGGGAAAGACCTGAAGGGTTGGAAAGGATTGGTTGGCGACCCTCTGAAGAGGTCGAAAATGGATGCTAAAACCTTGACTGAAGCTCAAAAGAAGGCTGATGCAGAAATGCGTGATAGCTGGAAGGTTGTGAACAACGAATTACAGTTTACTGGGCATGGAAATAATATTACTACTATTAAAAAATATGGTGATTTTGAAATGCTGGTCGACTGGAAGATCATTGATAATAACACACTGAACGGAGATGCAGGTATTTACCTCAGAGGTACTCCACAGGTACAGATCTGGGATAATGCCAATTTAAAAGTTGGGGCACAGGTTGGATCCGGTGGTTTATACAACAATAAAGTAAACGAAAGCAAACCGCTTAAGGTAGCAGATAAGAAGCTGGGAGAATGGAATACTTTCCGTATCATCATGAAAGCTGACCGGGTTACGGTTTACCTTAACGGCGAATTGGTAACCGATAATGTGATCCTTGAAAATTACTGGGACAGAAATCTGCCAATATTTGCGGAAGAGCAAATAGAGCTGCAGGCACACGGGTCGCCTATTTCGTACCGGAATATTTACATTAAAGAACTTCCGCTTGTAAAAGCATTTCAGTTGAGCGCCCAGGAAAAAAAAGAAGGCTTTAAGGTGTTGTTTGACGGTACCAATATGCATCACTGGACTGGTAACACAGCTGAGTATGTTACTGAAAATGGGAATATGGTAATCAATCCGAAATCTGATAAAGGTTCAGGAGGCAATTTGTTCACAAAGGAAGAGTTTAGTGATTTTGTTTTCAGATTCGAGTTTCAGTTGACTCCCGGAGGCAATAACGGGCTTGGAATCAGGTCGCCTATAACCGGAGACGCAGCATACAAGGGTATGGAATTACAGATTTTGGATAATGATGCACCTATCTACAAAGATTTACAGGTTTACCAATACCATGGTTCGATCTATGGAACTATACCGGCAAAAAGAGGATTTCTTAAACCCGTAGGACAGTGGAATTACCAGGAAGTTATTGTTAATGGTCCTAAAATTAAGGTGATTTTAAATGGTACGGTAATACTTGACGCAGATATTACTGATGCTCGGAAGAATGGT
>JBDNGV010000652.1:0-2180 GCA_041689125.1 Daejeonella sp. | reverse complement strand
TGGCGTTTTTAGTAGCATCTATATCATTGATTTGTACTTTTCCGGAATCGGGATTTAAAAAGCCCAACAGCATATTGATTGCCGTAGATTTTCCTGCACCGTTAGCACCTAAAAGTCCAAAGATTTCCCCTTCTTTTATGGAGAGGTTCAGTTTGTCAAGTGCGGTAAAATCGCCGTACTTTTTAGTTAATTCTATTGTTTGTATCATTTTTAAGGTTTTGAGTTATTTATCATCTTATAATCGGCCATTGGTCTTCTTGGGGGAATGATTTGTTTTTCCATAGTTCTATTTCACTATTCGTAAGTAAACAATCATTTAATTGGGTTATTATTTCTTCCTTTTTCAAATATTGTCCAATAAAGACCAATTCTATTTTTCTGTCCCCGAATAGCGTGTCCCAGCTAGATTCAATTTGATTTTTATTTTCATTGAAAGTGATATAGTTAATACGCTCGCCATAAGGCATGGATGCCCACCAAACACCTGCATCATCTGCCTTAAACGAGCCTCCTGCGGTACTCCATACTAATGCTTGGTCAGACCTAGACCCTAACCAAAACAAGCCTTTGCTTCTAATAATACTTTTTGGAAAACTTGTATCGAGATACTGTAAAAAGCGACCGGGATGAAACGGTTTTTTACTTTGGAAAACAAAAGAACTTATACCATATTCTTCGGTTTCTGGAACATGCTCATTTTCTAGCTCTTTTATCCAACCTGCAGAGGCCTCAGCTTTTTCAAAATCAAACAGATTTGTATTTATGAGATTGTCCAAGGTAACTTTCGACTGGTTCGCGGGAATAATACGGGCCTCAGGATTTAATTTTTGGATTATGGCACAAAGCTCCTTAAGCTGTTCTTCAGTGACAAGATCAACTTTGTTGATGATAATAACGTTGGCAAATTCAATTTGATCGGTAAGCAGATTAACGATTGTTCTATTGTCATTTTCTATGTCAGTAAGCGCCCTCGTCGTCAAATAATCAGCACTGGAAAAGTCTTTTAAAAAATTAAAGGCATCCACTACCGTTACCATGGTATCTATATAACTAAACCGACTTAAATCTATAGCACCGTCTTCGCTTTCAAAAGTAAAGGTTTGGGCAATCGGAATTGGTTCGCTTATTCCTGTACTCTCAATAAGTAAATAATCGAATTTGTTTTCGGCAGCTAGTTTTTCGACTTCAACCATAAGGTCTTCACGTAAGGTGCAACAGATACAGCCGTTAGACATTTCTACTAATTTTTCTTCGGTTCTTGAAAGGGTGTTTTCATTTTCAATAAATTGGGCATCAATATTCACTTCGCTCATGTCATTAACAATAACGGCGACTTTTAATCCTTCTTTATTGTGTAAAATATGATTTAATAATGTGGTTTTTCCAGAACCTAGAAAACCACTTAAAACGGTTACGGGTAATTTTTTCATTTGTTCAGTTTATTATTTTGGAGACAAAAATTAGGTTAGTGGTTTTTACATTGACCATAATTATCTTTATTTCAAAAGCAAGCAGTAATGAGATAGAATACATTTTGAAGTACAGAAATCGAGGCAAGATTATTCTATAAGTGCCCTGAAAGACAATCTGTTTATAGTATATTAAAATATTAATTATATCTCATGTCCATGAAATGTCGAAGTACAAATAATGGACCTATAAATTGTTAAAATCCGACATTATTTTAGATTGCGATTTTAATCCTAAAGGAGCTTATATTGCTCTTTTAAAAGACTAATGGAAAGTAAATAATATGGAGGATTAACTTTTTCTTTACTTACTAAAATTGAAAAAGGATACTTAAACTAAAGAAGGAGGAGGTCGTGAAAAAGGCTGACCAAGAGCAAGTTTGCTTAAAGTAATAAAATGGTAGTTTTTGATGCTCTCTTTCCGAACAATAAATTCGGGGTTTTCAAATTTAAAATCCTGTAAATCAGGACTTATTGCAGGTGTTAAATTATGTGCGATGGCATGGTCACAAACAGAACAGTGTAAGGCATGATCCTTATCGTCTGTATGCAATAATACATGAAACCCCACCATTTTCATTGAAAGGAAAAGGAGAAGGAACAGAGAGGTAATGCTACTTTTTAACAGACCATTTTTCATCAAATACAAACTTACTAAAATAAACTAAAAATTATGTCAATATAATTTAAATAAAAGCTAATGGTTGTGAT
>JBDNGV010000651.1:0-1938 GCA_041689125.1 Daejeonella sp. | reverse complement strand
GCAAACCATGTATTTCGCTCAGCCATCAGGCTGCTGTTATAAATAAAAATTCTCCTAAGTCCCGGAACTTTGATCCTGTAGGGAAAGCTATCCTTCGCTCTTACGCTCCTTGTACTAGTCAGTATGGTTTTCACTTTAAAACCTATGATAATAATATTTTTACTCCGGTTATTAGAACTGAAATCAGAGTAAAAAAACCATCAAAGTTAGGACACTATACTGTTTACCTGCCTGCTTATGATGATGCAAGGATCATAAAAATCCTAAGCATGATTGATGATGTGCAATGGCAGGTTTTTTCCAAACACAATAAACAGTCCATCCAAAAGGGAAATGTATGGATAAGACCAATAAACAATGATGAGTTTATTGACAGTATGTCGAAGGCAACAGGTGTTTTCTGTGGTGCCGGGTTTGAAACTCCGGCAGAGGCGATGTTTCTGAAAAAGAAACTGATGGTAATACCAATGAAGGGGCAGTACGAACAGCAATGCAATGCTGCGGCATTAGAGGAAATGGGCGTTCCGGTAATTAAGAGTCTTAAGAAAAAACATCTGAAAAAAATAGTAGATTGGGTTTTAAATGGGGAAATAATTCCCGTTGATTATTCGGATATGACTGAAACTATTTTAAGTAATATTATTTCAATTGAAGCAAAGGCAAGAATCGACAAAATGGCTTTGATGCCAAAGGAATCTGACTTTCAAATATCCGGGAATACCAATTTTCTAAAAAAACTTAAGAAGATAGCTTCCGGAATTTTCTAATGGTTAAAAGTACAGATTTTAATAAAGATTTTGTCTGGGGTGTAGCGGCTTCTGCCTTTCAAACAGAAGGGGCAGTTGAAACTGACGGAAAAGGCCTATCAATTTGGGATGATTTTGTAAGAAAGAAGGGTAAAATCTTCAAGGGACATGCTGCTGATATCAGCAGCGATTTTTACAATCAGTATGCTCGGGATATTGCCTTGATGAAATCAATGCATATCAACAATTTCCGATTTTCATTTTCATGGTCTAGAATATTTCCAAATGGTATAGGTGAAGTTAATGCCAAAGGGGTAGCCTTTTACGACTGCGTAATAGACCTTTGTTTAGAATTAGGAATAAAACCTTGGGTAACCTTGTATCACTGGGATCTTCCATTGGCATTGCAGCATAAAATGGGATGGGTTAACCGAGATATAGTAGATTATTTCTCTGAATATGTTGCCTTTTGCATTAATCATTTTGGAGATCGGGTTAAACATTGGATGGTCTTAAATGAGCCCATGGTTTATACCGGCGCTGGTTATTTTTTGGGGATTCATGCACCTGGAAAAAGGGGAGTAGATAATTTTATTCCAGCAATCCATCATTCGGCGCTATCGCAGGCTGCTGGTATCAGAATCGCTCAACAATTAAGAACAGATCTTGAAGTTGGAACAACCTTTTCCTGTTCTGCTATACATCCGCATACCCCTAGAGAAAAGGACATCAAGGCTGCCAAAAGGGTTGATGCCTTAGTTAATAGGCTATTTGTAGAACCTTTGAATGGATTGGGTTATCCAACCGACGAACTTCCATTTTTAAAAAGGATTGAAAAATATATGCATCCAGGTGATGACAATGCCTTATTTGCTGAACCCGATTTTATAGGTATTCAAAATTATACCAGAGAGGTAGTGAAGCATTCCTATTTTACACCCTATATAAATTCATCCTTAGTTCATGCAAAAAAAAGGGTGCAGGAAGTAACTGAAATGGACTGGGAGATCTATCCGCAGTCTATGCACGAGATGCTGCATCATTTTTCAAAATACAAGTTCAAAAAAATTTATGTAACAGAGAATGGCGCCGCTTTTCCCGATATTGTTGAGAACGGAAATGTGAATGACATAAAAAGAATAAATTACCTTCAGTCTAACATTGCAGAAATATTAAAAGCAAAAAAAGAAGG
>JBDNGV010000650.1:0-2471 GCA_041689125.1 Daejeonella sp. | reverse complement strand
TCAGGGAAGAACTTCCACGTCTTGAAAAATATTTAAAAATGCCAAATGTGCACTTGGGAATTGATCCGGAATTTTCAATGAAAGGAGGAATTTTGCCAGGCAAAAAGATAGGTACTTATGATGCTTCAGAAATCAATTATGCATCAGATTATCTGGCCAAATTGGTGAGAACCCACAATCTTCCTCCAAAAATTTTTGTGATACACCGCTTCACCAAAAAAATGGTCACGAATTATCAGAATATCAAATTGAGACCTGAAACACAGATCGTTATGCATATGGATGGATGGGGTGAGCCGGAGTTGAAGCGCGGTACACACCGTCACTTTATTTATTCTGAACCGGTACAGTTTACAGGATTTAAAATATTCTATAAGAATGACCTGAAAAAAGCTCCGAACCGTTTAATGACTCCTGAAGACCTGATTAAACTGAAACCACAACCAAGCTATATTCAGTATCAATAAAATAAATATCCCCAATTGATAAAAGAGGTCAAAACCCTCTTTTATTCTTTACAGGGCAATTATAATTCTCTCATAATAAATCCTCACATTTATTAAATATGGAACAAGCAATTTTTGGCGGTGGATGCTTTTGGTGCACAGAAGCCGTCTTTCAGAATTTAAAAGGAGTAACTAAGGTAGTATCGGGTTATATGGGAGGGCATAAGCCTAATCCCAGCTATGAAGATATCTGTAAGGGGGATACTGGTCATGCAGAAATCATCCGCATCGAATTTAATCCGCAAGAGATCAGCTTCGAAGATCTTTTACTTGTATTCTTTAAAACCCATGATCCTACTACCCTGAACATGCAGGGCAATGACGTTGGCAATCAATACCGTTCGGTTGTATTCTACGAAAATCAGGAGCAAAAGCTTGCAGCTGAAAATATGATCGATCATTTGGAAAAAGAAATGGTATTTGAACGGCCAATCGTTACTGAAGTAACACCGGTATCAATATTCTACTCAGCTGAGGATTATCATCAAGACTATTATAACAATAATGGAAACAAGGGCTACTGTGTCCATGTTATCCAGCCAAAGCTGAATAAATTTATCAAGGATTTCAGGGATAAATTAAAATGAAAACAGGGCTGACAGGGTTTTGAACCCTGTCAGCCCTGTTCAGAATAATCCCAGCTGCCCTTTATCATCTATATCCAGATCCTCCGGATTGGTGATTTCAAAATCAATTTTCTTTGCAGGCTTAATTTCTTCCTTAACTGACTCTTCAGAAAAGTTTGGAATCTCCTGTACTTGAACCACTTCTTTCCCGGCAACATCTTCGATGTTCTCCTCGGTAATTTGGCTGTCCGTTGAAGATTCAGTTTCTGAGGGAGGCGCTTCAGCTAAAGTTTCAAAAGCCTCAGTCTGTTCTTCTTCAGCAACTATATCTCTGGCTTGAGAAGAAACCGGAGTAGCGGTATGAACTCCCGGCTCATCAGTTTCACCCTCAACCGCTTCAGAATCCGGAGCCAGAATCTCTTCCTCATCAACAGCTGAATGCATAAGTCGAATTTCTTTCACTTCATGAGGACTCAGCCTGTTACCCATAGCCTTCATTCCCTTTACTTCAATCACTTCACTTAGATCAATCTCAGATTCTTCTGCAATTTTGGTTTTACCCTTCAAAACCTCCAGTTTAATCGTTGGTTTCACATGACCAGAAAACAGAATCACCTTCGATCCCGGCTCTTCGTTGATTATACTGGTCTTCTTACCAATCGAAGTACTTTCAAAAACAAATCGCTTGAGATAATGAGCTCCTGATTTTCCTTCAAGATAAATCAATGTGAATACCTTTTCTGGATTGAACTTCTCTATCAGCAGGATACGATCGTCAAAATGATTGCTCAGATCAAAATTACTCAGTTCGTAGACCCCCTGTGCATTCAGCGTTAAAATTCTGTCATCACCATCAAATTCACCCAAATATTTACCTCGCCCATCTACATTCAGGCGTTTCAGAATTTCATCATACCATATTTTACGTCCTGATAAGGTGGAGATTCCTTTGCTCTTCAACACCACTTTCTTTACCGGGTATTTCGTTGCGATATTCCCCATGGAGCTTCTTCCCTTAATCACCTGATCAGCAAAGTCAATATCGAACTGCAATTTCTTTAGTTTTGAATGAGGCTTAAGCTGTACATTAATAATTTCGGCCTCTCCGTTCGGATTTGCTGTAAAATATAAGGCTTTAGACCCCTTACTTCCCTTGGTAAGGTCGTACTCTTTATCACGTGTGACACCCAGCACTGAAAAACGTTTGATATAGGCCGTACCGCTTTCCCCATCCCTGTAAATCAGGTTATATACCGTTCGCTCGTCATTCTTTTTGAATACCTGAGCATGTACTATTCCCTTTCCTGCAAAGGTCTTTTCGGCAACCTTTGAAACATTGAACTTACCATCCTCTCTGAAAACAATCACCTCATCCAGATCGGAGCAATCACATACAAAT
>JBDNGV010000649.1:0-4445 GCA_041689125.1 Daejeonella sp. | reverse complement strand
CATTACCTGATAGTAAATTCTGGCAATTTATAGGCTTCAATCAGTCGCATGTTTCATGGACTTGGCTGAGCTTACATGATATGATCCAGCCATCTTTCACCTTCCTTGTCGGTGTGGTGCTGCCTTATTCAATAGCAAGCAGGAAGAACAAAGGAGCCAGTTTTGGAAATATTCTTAGCCATACAATTAAGCGTTCCTTTATTCTTATATTCCTTGGAATATTTCTTCGTTCTATGAGTTCTGAACAAACAAACTGGACATTTGAGGATACTTTGACCCAGATTGGTTTGGGATACACCTTCTTGGTTTTAATATCCCTGTATTCACAGCGAATTCAAATAGGGCTATTGGTCTTTATTTTAGCCGCCTACTGGCTGGCTTTTGCACTTTATCCGCTTCCGGGAGCTGATTTTGACTACACAGCAGCTGGGGTAAGCGCCAATTGGGAACACAATTTAAGTGGATTAGCTGCTCACTGGAATAAAAATACCAATTTCGCTTGGGCCTTTGACCAATGGTTTATGAATCTCTTTCCACGTGAGAATCCCTTTTTGTTCAATGGAGGAGGTTACTCAACGCTGAGTTTTATACCTACTCTTGGCACTATGGTTTTGGGTCTGCTAGCAGGTAATATCTTAAATTCTTCAGTCACAGCTTCTAAAAAGCTGAATAATTTTGTTCTGATGGGCGTTTGTTTGATTCTAATAGGCATCATTCTTCATGTTTCAGGTATCAATCCGATTGTTAAACGAATCTGGACACCAGCCTGGACCATTTTCAGTGGAGGTATTTGCTTCCTTTTTCTGGCTATGTTTTATGGGTTAATTGATATGAAAGACCGCAAGAAAGGAACATTCTTTTTAATGGTCATTGGGGTTAACTCTATCGCGGCATATGTTATTGCTGATGGGGGAATGCGTAACGTGATTAATGATTCTTTGTTCATTCATCTGGGCAGGAACTTTGATCAAATTATTGGCCCGGCTTATTCTATATTGCTTAGTGGCGGACTTGTTTTATTCGTCGAATGGTTGATCCTGTATTGGATGTTTAAGAAAAAATTATTTATTAAAATTTAACAACATATTTTATTCAAATGAAAAAACTTTCAAATTCAGGTTATGCAGGCATGCTGGCACTTGCTATGTTCATTCAAAATTGTACTCAGACAAGTAAAACTACTTCTGAAGCAGGGAAGTCCGATTCTGAATTTTATACACTAGAAGATTTTCGCAAAGTTGAGAAGTATGACACTCATACTCATATCAATGCTTATGATACTACGTTCATCCAACTAGCAAAAGAAGACAATTTCAGGCTTCTTGCAATAAATGTTAATCCGTCAATATATCCTTCAGTGCAACAACAACAGGATATAGCGGTCAGGATGGTTAAGGCGTACCCTGATCAGGTAGCATGGGCTACTACCTTTACTGTAGCAAACTGGGGGACAGCCAAATGGCTACCGCAAACCCTTTCTTACCTGAAAGGGTCTTTTGATAATGGAGCATTAGGGGTAAAGGTCTGGAAGAATATTGGCATGGAACTTAGGGACAAAGATGGCAAGTTTGTAATGATTGATGATCCACGTTTTGACCCGGTGATTGATTTCATCGAAAAGAATGGTAAGACTTTGGTAGGGCATTTGGGAGAGCCGCGCAATGCATGGTTGTCGGTAGATCAAATGACCGTTTCGGGAGATAAAAGCTATTTCAGTCAGCATCCGGAATATCATATGTTTCTGCATCCGGAATACCCTTCGTATGAAGATCAGGTTAATGCCCGTGATAAAATGCTTGAAAAGCACCCAAATATTCGCTTTGTTGGAGTTCACCTCGGAAGTTTGGAATGGAGTGTAGATGAACTGGCAAAACGCCTTGATAAGTTCCCGAATATGGCTGTGGATATGGCCGAGCGGATTTGCCATTTGGAGTATCAGTCCATAAAGGAAAGAGAGAAGGTCAGGGATTTTATGATCAAATACCAGGACAGGATTATTTATGCAACTGATGACTGGGTTGGACCTGATTCAGATCCTGCCGAGCTTAAAAAGGACATTCAGGAAACCAGATTAAGCGACTGGAAGTATTTTGTGACCGATGATGAAATGAGTGTTCCTTATTTCAAAGAAAAGATTCAAGGATTAAAATTACCTAAGGAGGTTGTAAATAAAATTTATCGTAAAAATGCTGAAAAGTGGTTTCCGGGTATTTAAAAGGAAAAAAATCACAGACCTAACGAATAATACTTTATTTTAAGGGACTGAATATTCATAAACTGGGTGAAGGCCTGATCATAATTATTAATACCGCTTGAGCGGATAAGGAGAGAAAAATATCAATAAGATGAAAAATAACCGTAGAGATTTTTTAAAATTAAGCAGTCTAGCAGGGCTTGGTATTGCCGGTGGTGGAATGTTGCAGGGTTTTGCTTCAGAACCAGAGCAATCAAATCCAATAAATTCCATGTATGGCCATGCCAGCGTACAAACCTTCAACATGAGTGGGTATGCAGCACCTAAAATCCCAACTGTTCGGGTGGGTTTTATCGGATTGGGTCAACGCGGCCCAAGCCACCTGAATGCCATCTCTAAAATTGAAGGTACTGAGATCATTGCATTATGCGATTTGCGTCCCTCAAGTGTTGAGAAAGCTAAGAAAGTGATTGAAGGTACTAGTCATAATCCTACACTGTATTCAGGCAACCCGGATGAATGGAAAAAATTATGCGACCGTAAAGATATTGATCTGGTTTATATTGCAACACCGTGGCATCTGCACGTTCCAATGGCAGTATACGCAATGAATCAGGGTAAACATGTCACCATTGAAGTGCCGGCAGCAGTTTCTATGCAGGAATGCTGGCAACTTGTTGAAACCTCAGAGCGCACTCGCAAACATTGCATGATGCTCGAAAACTGTTGTTATGACTTTTTTGAATTGCTTACCTTAAATATGTCAAGACAAGGCTACTTTGGTGAGATTTTACATACTGAAGGTGCTTACATTCATAATTTGATTGATCTTAACTTTAATGATAAGGGCTATCAGAATATGTGGCGTTTGAGAGAAAATGCTACCCGTAAAGGAAGTCTTTATCCCACTCACGGTTTGGGTCCGGTTTGCCAGGCACTGAATATCAACCGTGGCGATAAGATGGACTATCTTGTATCTGTTTCAACCAATGATTTTCAGATGGGGGCTCGTGCAAAAGAACTGGCAGCTAAAAATGATTTTTATCAAGAGTTCGCTAATAAAGATTTTAATGGAAATATGAATACCACTACTATTCGTACCAATTTGGGAAAGACCATTATGATTCAGCACGATGTAACTTCACCGCGCCCTTACTCTAGGATACATCTCTTAAGCGGAACCAAGGGTACGGCATTGAAATATCCGGTACCAAGTATTTCTAACAGTCATGAAGGATGGGTTAACGAGGCAGAATTCAAAGCACTTGAAGAAAAATACACACCTAACATCGTTAAAAAAGTTGGTGAACTGGCTAAAAAAGTAGGAGGGCATGGTGGTATGGACTTCCTAATGAACTGGAGGCTAATTGATTGCCTTCGTAATGGTTTGCCACTTGACCAAGATGTTTATGATGCAGCTGCTTGGAGTTCGGTATGGCCATTAAGTGAATGGTCTGTGAACAACCGTTCAAATTCAGTTGATGTTCCTGACTTTACCCGTGGTGCTTGGAAAATGAATCAACCACACGATATTGATCTGAAAAAAGGTGGTGATACCAAAGTGAAGATTTAAAAATCCGATAAAAAAAATCCCGCCACAGCGGGATTTTTTTTATCACTATACTTTCTTAAATTAATGTTTCCGAACAACGAATCCGATTAAAACCCGAGTTCCTTCCCCTGTAAATAATGCAGCATCCAGCTCAGATTAGTTTGGTTTGTTTTAAGCAGCATCTCAGGTTCTATGGGACCATGTGGCTGTCTTGGCAGTACTAGAAACCGCACCGGAACTCCTCTTCTTTTTAAGGCATTATAATACATTAAACCTTGGCTAAACGGTACCCTTATATCCGCCTCCCCGTGCTGTAGAAGTACAGGAGTTTTTACATTTTGTACATATCTTAATGGGGAATGTTCGGCATAAACATCCCAATCTTCATAAGGTTGTTTTTCCATGTAGGAAGGAAGAAAACTTGGGATGTCATCAGTCAGGTCTTGTGTGATTAGATCGACCACCGGCGCCCCGATACTTGCAACTTTAAACCGGTTTGTATGCCCAACAACCCAACTGCTCATGAATCCACCATAACTCCAGCCCATTACACCCATCTTGTCAGGATCTGCCCATCCATTTGAGATTGCGTAGTCAACCCCGGCCATAAGATCTTTGTAATCACCACCGCCCCAATCTCGGTGATTTGATAATCTGAATTTCAGACCATAACCATTTGATCCCCTTGGATTTGGTCTG
>JBDNGV010000648.1:0-1570 GCA_041689125.1 Daejeonella sp. | reverse complement strand
AGGGTTATTGATGATCTCAATCCGTTCAATAGCAGATGCCGGTATATTATCAAGGCCGGTTTGGCTTCCGAAACCCGTAATAGCATTTTGCTTCCCATCGATTAGCACAGCGATCTTATCATTACCTCTTAATTGGATTTTACCATCCTGAACGCTGATACCGGGTAGATTCTGCATGGCCTGAAGCACCGAGCCTCCAGTTTGGCTCATATTGTTATCCAGTGAGAAAACCTTTTTATCCATTTTTTCAGAAACTCCCTCCGCTGCTGTTGCAGTTATAACAACTTCAGAGAGCATTCTCGAATCGACTTGTAATCCAATCGTACCAAGATCCAGAAAGGCACTGAGGCTCCCAACAAGTTGTTCTTTAACAAAAGTAATATAGCCTAAATAAGTGACCTGAAGGATATAGCTCCCCGGACGTATGCCGGCCATTGTGAATTGCCCTTGCTCATTTGTGATAGTTCCTTGCACCATAATACTGTCGGCTTGCTTCCTTAAGGTAATATTCACATAAGGCAAGGGTAAATTATCTTTACTATCTCTAACAATGCCCGAAAGGGTAACAGAACTTACTTGGGCAAAAGCTGTAAGCTGAAAAAAAATAATGCAAACAAAAAAAAGGACTCGTCTGAGCATACTATGAGGAAATTCGATTTTTAGATTTATTATGGTTTTAAGGCTACACCTTTATCGTTAAACATCACATCCTTGTGATTAATTTCAACCTCATACGTCACCTTGCCAGTTGAATCTGTAATTCTGGCTGTTTCTGTTAATTTAGCATTCTTAAAATGGCTCGCAATATATTGCTTGGTCAGTACCGGGAGCTCTTGAAAACTAATTCCAACTTCCGTCTCAACAAGCTTACCATGTTCATCTAAAAGTACAGAATAGGACACTTTATCTTTAATGAAACCGGCTTCGTAGCCCCCATCTTCTTTGTCCCATTTTACTTTACCTGCAAGAGGATACATTTTCGAAAAAGAAGCCTGAACTGCTACCGGAATTTTGTTATTAATGGTTTGCTGAGCATAAGAGACGATAGATATCGCGATCATGCTCATAGTCAAAATGTGTGCTTTCATTTTTTTAGTTTTGGTTTAGCAAATATGAATGAAGATTTAGAAGAAATTCTGAACGTTAAAGTGCTATCGAAATAAGATTGAAAAGATATGGATGCCTTTCGAATGTTTATAGGTCAAATTCCAACCGTAACGGTTGCAGATCTGACTAACAATCGCCAAACCTAAACCGCTTCCCGGAGTTTCTACTGATGCTGAACTGAATCGCTGAAAAACTTTATCTGCATCGAGTGCGTGTTCACCTGGGTTTGAGATTTCCAATAAGGATCCAAGCAGGGAAATGGATAGCTCTCCACCGGAAATATTGTGTCTCACTGCATTCAGGATCAAATTTGTTAACATGATTTCTATAAGTGTCTTATTCGCTTCTAGTATTAGTTCAGAACCAATTGATCTTTCCATGCGAATATCTTTACCCCCCGCGAAATCAGCCAGCAGATCTGAGATCTCAGTTAAAGTATCAGAAAGCCTTAGTGAATTTATTT
>JBDNGV010000647.1:0-3773 GCA_041689125.1 Daejeonella sp. | reverse complement strand
GCAGCCACAGTATTAAATATCTGAAATGCTTGATTTAAGTTTGAAATATTAATCGAAGTCCAGATTATAACAAAAGATTGATAAGGAATAAATCGATATTTTGTACTCTTTGTTTATACCTATGAAATATTTAATAAGTACCAATAAATTCTATGAGAATGTTAAGAGAAAAAGAATTTCCTACATCTTCCGCTGAATTTTCCTGATAGCAGTTTCGATTGATTTTTCAGGTTCAATAATATTGTATTCACCCCAGAATTCAGCATCAGCAAAATTTGATACTTTATCCATCATGATCACGTTTTGTCTTAATTTCTGAGTTGGCTTTTGGGAATCATTGTCCTTCTTTCGCCAATCTGTAACAGCCATTTCAATCGATGATTCATAAGTGGAGTTGAATAGCTTTTTGTCCCAATTTACTTTGTAAGTAATGTCACCGCGGGAATAGGCAAAAAGCCACTTTCCGTTTTGTTCTCGATAATTGATTTGGTAGCTAGCTATAAGTGGATATACTTCAGCTCCGGCAGGCTTCTTTTGAGTAAATAATAGGCCTGCTGCTTTTTTGTCCTCAACATTCAAGTTAAAAGTGGCACTAATGATGGCCATACTCTCAGTATCGATGTATAATTTACCATAATAGAGTGGAATGCTAATCGTTGGTTTTTGTTTGAAGGCCAGCACATGTACTTTTTTCTCATCGATTTGGGTGTTGTTTTCCAGAGAGAAATCATAGACTTTCAAAGCATCATTAGTGAAAATAAAGTCCGGATACTTCATAACATCTAAGAACATGGTGGTGTAAGGACCTCCTTGTAATTTGAAACTCAGCGTGTCTAGTCTAGAGTAATCTGTATTTTTTCTTCCTTTGAATAGATCGATAAAATCATCTACATTACTCAGATAAGGCTGCTTTTGGATTTCAACTACTGATTCTGAAAGCGATAGATAGGTCTTGCGTTTTCTGATGGTCTCACGATAAAATCCGGTCATTAGATTAAGATCGCTGCCGTAATTCTGCTCCCTTTTACTAATCACCTGATTGAAGAGTTTTTCTGCGTCGTTGGTGGAGACAATAATCTCTCCTAGGGTAATATTGAAGGACTCAAGCAGAATCTGATTTTTTTCAGGTTGTAATTCCTTAAGACTGATTATCTTATTCTTGTATCCCAGAAATGAGACCATTAAATCTGCATTTGAGTTTTCTTTAGGTATTTTTATGGAAAACTCGCCTTCGCTGTTGCTCACTCCAGATATGTTTGTTCTAAGGACAGATATGGTGGCAAAAGCAAGTTCCTTTTTACTCTTGCTATCAAGAATAAGTCCCTTAAATTGTTTAAAAGCGCTTGTATCTCTTTGAATTGATGCAAATGTGGAAGCGAAAGAATTCGTAGATGATGTGGCAATGATCAAAGATAGTATTGAACCTGTCAGTAAACCTCTGAAGATGGTACGGTTCTGTGTTTTCATAAGAAATGATTAAACTATTTTCTTTTTATAATTGGTAATACAAATTTAAGCAGGGAAAGCCATATTTGATACAATGACTAATACCATCCATTTCCAAGCACAGGTATTTCTTGTTGAATTCAATTCTAATTTAAACATTATTATGGTTTAGTGGTAAAATTATAATTTATAATATACTGATTTATAACATGTTGCTAAATCAATTTTAAATACAATTATTTTAGGTGTTTAGTGGGATTGGAAATATATGACAGAAAATTAACTCACCTGACTAAAAATGTTACATAAAGCATGGATCACCTGAGCATGAATGGAATTGGCTTAGAGAAAGAGCTTGGTTTTAAAATATTATTTCAGGCTTTACTTTGCAGTGATTTTTCTGATTAGGATATTTTCTAATTTTGATACATTAATTAAATAAATCAATCAAAATGTTTAATTCTCCACTGGGTCGTTTTCGCTTTATCGCATTTGTAGAAGGTTGTTCTTTTCTACTAATCGGTTTCACTATGATATTAAAGTACAGGTATGATATGCCCGGACCAAATTATGTGGTAGGGATGGTGCATGGTGTACTTTTTATTATTTATATTCTATTGCTTCTTCAGGTAACTTACCTTTACAAATGGTCTTTTTGGAAGTTGAGTTTAGGTTTTTTGGCATCTTTAATTCCTTTTGGAACATTCTATGCTGATAGAAAGTGGTTTTCAAAACAAGACCCACATATCTGAATTTAAAATGATCGAATTTAAAAAGTATAAAAATTGTCAGGTATGAATTTGTAGGCTATAGAATCAGAATTGGCAATAAGTATGGTACAGTTTATAATACCAAAGGAGATATTGGACTTGCAATTATGACGGGGCATGGACAAAAATTTGTTATCGGAACCCAAAAGCAAGAGGAACTTCAAAACATCATTCAAAAGTATTTATTCCGGCTAATTAACCCGGAACGTATTAAGGCTGTATTACCTAACAGAATTCAAATTGTATTTTAAATGAATAACAACTCATCAAAAAACCATCGTGCAGTAGCAATCTGGTTATATATCGGTGTTGGAATGATCATGATTCAGGTTTTAATTGGCGGGCTCACAAGGCTAACCGGTTCGGGATTATCGATTACAGAGTGGAAGCCAATTTTGGGTGCATTCCCCCCAATGAATGAGCAGGCCTGGAACTTGGCTTTTGATCAATACAAGGAGATTGCACAGTTTAAACATCTGAACAGCCATTTCAGTCTGGTTGATTTTAAGTTTATTTATTTCTGGGAATGGTTTCACCGCGACTGGGCTAGGTTTATGGGCCTGGTTTTCATTTTCCCCTTTATATATTTCCTTATTAAGAAGATGATTAACCGAGATATGGTTATTCCGTTGATTGTTTTATTCCTTCTTGGTGGATTGCAGGGTGCTATTGGCTGGATTATGGTACAAAGCGGACTTAATGCCGAGAATCTGTATGTCAGCCATATTCGTCTCGCTGTTCATTTTATTTCGGCTATGATCTTACTGAGCTATACCCTTTGGTTTGCTATGAAGGTGAGCATCCCTAAGGATCAGATTTTATATTTTCCAAATCTTAAAAAGTTAAATATCTTGCTGCTGGTATTAATTACTTTGCAGTTAATTTACGCTGCACTCATGGCAGGTTTACATGCTGCTTATGCAGGTATCACTTGGCCTGATATGAACGGGCAATGGATTCCTGATGCAATGCTCAAGCAGGGAGGTTTTTGGGAAGATATCACACATAACCCGACTACTGTACATTTTATCCACCGAGGACTCGCTTATATCATCTGTATTCCTGTAATTATATGGACAATGAAAACAAAGGGGCTTCCTACGAATAGCCTGTTTCGTAAAATTCGCTTTATACCGCTAATATTATTATTTGTCCAGATTTTGTTAGGGATATTCACAGTGATTAATACAAGAGCTGAAATTCCTCTAATTTATGCGATTCTACATCAATTTGTGGGAATGTTATTCTTGCTTTCATTTGTTGCGACTCTGTTTTTGAGTAGAGGGAATCAGAGGGATTAGTTTTTTCTTTTTCTTTTAGTATTGTTTCAATCTCTGAATCAAATTCATATCCTTTTCGGGATTGGGTTTCTATCATTCTGTATTCAAAATTATTTTATCAAGTGGTAATTTAAACGGGTATATTCGTTTATAAACGGATAGATTAGGGACATGCCTAAATACATTAGTTATGAAACTCCCTTGCGTGACTCGACTATAGTGCATTTAAGGACGACACAAACGACAATAAATTTCGAAACTTTTATTTTAACAATGT
>JBDNGV010000646.1:0-9784 GCA_041689125.1 Daejeonella sp. | reverse complement strand
TGAGATACGGAATATTCCCTCTTATTTTTTAAACGTTTAGGACGCTATTGATGTAAAATAGTAAAATAAATTTTGGCGTTAACATTTTTTTATATAATATTGCATTATGTTATACGTAATAAATGTTTGGCACAATTAACTTTAAACAAAACTTAGATATAAAAAAAAGCGCTTTATCAAGCAATTTATCACTTGTCTCACAATACTTTTGAGTGTAGTAATGTACGGACAACAAAAAACTGTAACGGGATTAGTTACAGATGCTTTAGGAACACCCTTGCCTGATGCAAGCGTTCTTGCTAAAGGAACCTCTACGGGTGTACAAACAGATTTTGATGGAAATTATAGCATAGAAGCTTCTTCATCGAGCATACTGGTATATAGTTATATTGGATATATAGCTAAGGAAGTATCGGTTGCAAACCAAAGTAATATTAATGTTACTCTCGAAGAAAATGTTTCTATGGTAAATGAGGTGGTTGTTACTGGTTATGTTCAACAATCAAGAGCTACCTTAACAACCTCGGTATCTAAATTAGATACACAAATTTTAGAAACCTCAAGTAGGGCTAACGTTGCAACAGCCTTATTTAATTTTGGTGTTTAAGTCAATATTTTTGTGATATTGAAATGTGCACGATTCAACCATTTTTAGACTATTACGTATGAGATCCTATTGGTATTTAGTTTGGTTTCCCAAATTGTTGCTTACATTTCTTCCGTTTCTTTTCTCCGTCGCGATACAGGCCCAAGAATTAAAGATTGGGGCAGCCAAACGCATTCTTACTCCAAACCTTCTCATAGCAGTTTCAGGCGGAGTTGGAACTCCAAAACCTGCCTCTTTAAAAAAGGGGGATCTTTCCGTAAGGGCTATAGTATTTGTAAAAGGTAACGAGAAGATTGCTATTGTGAATATCGATAATTTGGGCTGGCCAAGAGCTTTGGGCGATAAATCAAGGAAACTGATAGAAGATATTCCCTTCAACAATATTCTTATCGGTGCTACCCATACGCACAGCGCTCCCGATGCCTATGCGTTTCCCAATGAAACTAGCAAACATGGGGCGGATATAGAATACTTGGATTGGTGTGTGGTTCAAATTGCGGATGCGGTGAACGAAGCCTTACTGAAATCTGAGCCCTCAAATTTAAAAATTGCCGTGGGCGATGCCCAAGGAAAAATAGCCTACAATTATTATGCCACTGATTTATATGATGCCAGATGTGGAGTAATACAAGCTGTAGGTATTCAAGGCGAAAATAAAGATAAGCCTATAGCGACTTTGATCAACTATGCCATACATCCTGAGGTTATAGGAAATGACCGAGGCATCTTAAGTCCCGATCTAGTTGGGCCACTATATGGTCGTATAGAGGAGAAAGAAGGTGGGATAGCACTTTTTATGAATAGCGCCCTAGGCGGTATGATTACCGCAGATACCCGACTAGGGAACGGTAAGGAAGCCACCGACTGGGATGAATGTAAGAGAATAGGCAACCTATTAGCGGACGAGGCCTTGCGGATCATAAAGGATGCCCCTTTACAAACAAACCCAACCTTATATTGTACGAACAGTAAAGTTACTTTTCCAATCGAGTCGGATATGATGAAATTCATTCTCGAAAATTCGCCTTTAACCAAAGAGTCCTCCCAAAGAGATTCAATAAATACCACGCTCAACCTTTTAAATATTGGTAGCGCGCAGATTTTAACTATCCCAGGGGAAGCCCTACCTAATATTAGCTATTATTTGAAAAGAAAGATGCCTACCATATACCCCTTCCTTTTTGGACTTACCAACGACGCTCTTGAATACATCCTTACGAAAGAGGATTATAGTAGTTTTAAGCGATATGACTTAGTTAGCCGAACTAGCTTAGGGGAGAGTACAGGAGAAATACTGGTTTCAACCCTCTTAGACCTAATAAAGAACAATCCAAAACCCGACAACTAAAAATTGCATAACAATCAAATTCCTATCCTATGAAAAAAAAATTAATGCTGACCCAAATACTTGCCCTTTTAATTTGTGCTTCATGCAAAGAAAACCCCAAACAAAATCTTGCCTTGATGGAAAATGGTGTCTCCGAAGCACCCTTTAAAGTTACCCCAAGTACTGCTTTGGAAAATTATTTAATGACAGAGGACAACGCCTACCATTGGGAACTAAAGGATACGTTCGAATTGGATGGCGTAAAAGCTTACGACCTATTACTAACCTCCCAAAAATGGCTGGAGCATACTTGGAAACATCAATTGACCCTATTCGTACCAAAAACAGTATCCTATGATGGAGCCTTATTATTTATCACAGGAGGTAGCTTAACCGATGGCATGCCCAATTTGAAAACAAAGGAAAGTGGAAGCCGCGAATCAGTCCCCATGGCTAATATAGCGCAAAAAAATAGTGCTATCGTAGCAGTACTAAGACAGGTACCCATGCAACCTCTGTACGACGGAGATCTGAAGGAGGACCAGCTCATTTCGTTTACTTTACACAATTTTAAAAAGGACAAAGATTATACCTGGCCCTTACTTTTTCCTTTGGTTAAAAGTGCCGTAAAAGCCATGGATGCCGTACAGGAATTTTCAAAGAAAGAATTGGATAAGAACATTTCCCGGTTTACGGTTTCCGGCGCGTCCAAGAGAGGTTGGACTACCTGGCTTACGGGTGCGAGCGACAAACGTTTAGAAGCCATTGGCCCCATGGTCATCGATGTGCTGAATATGCCGGTAAGCCTTGACTATCAATTGACGGCCTGGAACGAATACAGCATTCAGATAGAGGATTATACCAATTTAGAGATTCCCCAAGCGGTAATTACACCAGATGGAAAGGCATTGACACTCATGATCGATCCCTATTCGTACCGTGAAAAACTAACCATGCCTAAGCTCATATTCATTGGCACGAACGATAAATATTGGCCAATTGACGCCATAAAGAATTATATCAAAGATATTCCTAGCGAGAACTACATTCACTACACCCCAAATGCCGGGCACAATCTTGCGGGAGCTGAAAAAGCGTTTAAATCCCTGAGTGCATTTTGGGGACAAACTTTAGAGAAAAAACCCTACGCCGATCTGGAATATGAACTCGTAACCGATAATACATCGGCAACCCTCACGGTAGATTCCAATTCCGAGTATCTAAAAGCAAGTTATCTATGGCTGGCCGATTCTGATGATCGAGATTTCAGGGATAAAAAATGGGATTCCCTTAAAATAAATGTATCCAAGGAAGGCGAGGAGATCCGTAAGATTTTATTCCCAAAAAAAGGGTTTAAGACATTTTATATAGACATGGAATTCGCCGATCCAAATGGTGGAACCTATACCAAAAGCAAGCGAGTGTACCTAGCCGACGATGATGAAGTACTCTAAAAAGAAAAACTATTGGATAGTAAGCCTAATTAGCATACTGCTCCTATTAACTTTGTCTTTTAAAATAGCAAGTGAAACCTCAAAAGTACTTCCGGTCTCCATATATTATGAATATGACCGAGCAATTCCCTTAAAGGATTCACTAAGCGTTTTGATAGATAATGACGATTATATTCTTTACGACCTGACCTGTAATAGCGTGCACGACGAGCGGGTAACAGGTCTTTTAAGTATTCCAAAAAATGCGACCGCCCCAGTACCCATTATCATTTTAATGCACGGTTTAGGAGACCACAAAGGGGTGGATTATGTGGAATATGGCAACGCGTTCCTCTTAAAAAATGGGTACGCCGTTTTACGTATCGATTTCAAAGAACATGGTGAACGCAAGAGAGATACGTACAAATTCGACCTTACAGGTGATTATAAATATTGGACCAGAAACGTGATCAGTCAAACCGTTTTTGATCTTAGGAGGTCGGTAGACTTTATCGAGACGCGAAAAGAATTGGATGCCTCTCGCATTGGTTACTACGGTATTAGTTTAGGAGGAATTACAGGTACTATTTTTTGTGGGATTGAAGATAGAATTAAGGTTCCTGTTATTGCGCTCGCTGCCGGACAAATGAATTTAAGATTCAAGGATGATGCTTCAACAGGTGATGCCAAAAATTTTGTAAGTATTATCGAACCAATAAATTTCGTAAAACAAATTGCACCACGCCCATTTTTAATGCTGAACGCTAAAAATGATGAAGTGATACCGCCAGTAATGAGCAAACTATTGTTTGATGCAGCTGAAAATCCTAAAGAAATTATTTGGTACGACGCCAAACATAGAGATGCGCCTATAGATATTATTTATGCCGATGGGCTTAACTGGTTTAACGAACATTTATAAATTATCAAAAAATGAAAAAAAAGTATGTACCTAAAGTAGCGATTGCGCTTTGTTTCTCCCTTTTCATCGGGGGTTGTGGAGAAAAGAAAAAAAGCGATAATGAACTAACCGATAGTTCCCATCAGGAGGGAGCTACTACCGAGATTCCGAACACCTGGGCAGAAAAACTGGGATGGCCCGCTGAAAAAAAAATACTTATGCTTCATGCCGATGACATAGGAATGTCTCCCGAGGGAAATATTGCAGCCGAAAAGCAATTGCTAGATGGAGTAATCCAATCTGCTGCCGTAATGATTCCCTGCCCTAACGCGGAAGAATTTATTGTTTGGGCCAAAAACAACCCGAATATGGATGTTGGCCTTCACTTGACCCTGACCAGCGAATGGAAAACCTACCGCTGGGGTCCGGTAACCCCACACGAGGAGGTACCTGGCCTCTTGGATGAGGACAAAAAGTTATGGCATTCCGTTCCCCAAGTGGTACAGAACGCTTCTGCCGAAGAGGTAGAAAAAGAAATAAGGGCTCAGATCGAACAATCCATCGCCTGGGGATATCGTCCCAACCATATCGACACCCACATGGGTACCTTGTACAGTGACCCCAGTTATGTAAAAGTGTATATGAAAGTGGCACAGGAATATGGCATCCCTGCAAATATTATAGATATAACTAAACCCAAGGTGTTGGCCGTATTCAGAAGCCAAGGCTATCCTATGACAGATGAAGTTGTGCAAATGACGAAAGAATACACCTTGCCGCAATTGGATTTTTTTACAAGTGCGCCTAAAGCCGATACCTATGAGGAAAAGATTGCCAGTTTCAAGGAGTTGGTGCTTAGTTTGGATGCAGGACTTTCGGAAATCATTTTTCATCCCTCCGTGCTTACGGACAACATGAAAACCATCACGGGCTCTTGGCAACAACGCGCTTGGGAGGCAGAAATGTTCTCCGATCCGGACCTGATTCAATTTTTTAAGGACGAAGGTATCATCTTTACCAACTGGAAAGAGATTATGGAGCGCTTTGAGAAATCGAAATAACTTTCGTTTTTCTCGTTTTATAGATGCTGAAATTTGTCAATATTCAATGTAAATCATATAAGATATCACTAGCGAATAACCTATTCTAAAGTTTAATTTGGTAGTGATGTCTAAATCAACAAAACACCTATGACTTCTACTTCCGGAATCATTTTAGCTATCTCGCTAATTATCATCATGTTCGGGATGGGACTCTCCCTAACCGTAACTGATTTTAAACGCATATTGACCTATCCGAAGGCAATGGTTATTGGTCTTCTATGCCAGTTCATAACGCTACCTTTAATAGGATATCTTATCGCGACATCACTGGATTTATCCCCTACTACGTCTATTGGAATCATGCTTTTAGCTGCGTGCCCAGGGGGGCCAACTTCTAACATGCTGACCTATTTAGCTAAAGGAGATTTAGCATTATCCGTATCATTGACAGCCGTTTCGAGTGTTTTATCTATTCTGACCATTCCCTTTGTGATGCAATTTGCACTAAACGAATTTTCTAGTCAAGATCAATCTTTATCAGTAGATGCGTGTACAATGATTCAACAATTATTTATTATTGTTCTGATTCCAGTTACGATAGGAATGTGGGTAAAAAGTAAGTTTCCTGATTTTGCCGCCAAAATGGAAAAACCCGTAAAGATAGCCTCTGCGATAATTTTCATCCTTGTGGTGGTTGGCGTTACCATAAGTATAAAGGACGTCTTTATGGACTATCTTAAAGAAGCTGGGCTTCCTGCAATATTGCTAAATATAAGTACTATGACTCTTGGGTTTTTAGTGGCCGTAATGTTCAAATTAACCCGATCTCAAGCGATAAGTATTTCAATAGAGACAGGTATTCAGAATGGCACTTTGGCTATCACTTTAGCAACAATAGCTTTGAATAATGCTGAATATTCGATAGTTCCTGCGATTTACGGACTCTTGATGTTTATTTCAGCGACCGTTATTATTTTTATCAGAAAGCCATTGGGTGTAAAACAGTAAACTACCTCCGGGACATGTCCACGTGGCATAGATAAGAGAACAAACCTTAGAAATTTCGAGGCCAGCCTCGAATGATTTAAATCTCGATTATCGAGTAAATAATTAGCATCATGGTAAAAAAAAGTATAATTTTTCTTTTCGTAGTTTCATGTTTATTCTCTTGTAAGAGTAATGTAACTGATGTATCTCAGCCACCTGAAGGCTACTCTAGTAACACAACCTTGAAAATGGCTTGTGCTACTGGTTCGCTAGAATTAATTGAAAAAGATTTTCCGATTCCATAGATTGATTTTCTTTTTCCAGATAATTCACATAGTTGCCAACGCTTTGGGAAAAATTACCCTTGGTCTGTTGTGGGGTGATGGTGATGTACATATCAGTTGTTCGATTTTTTCCAATGTTCCAGTTCCTCTTCTAAGGTTCTGTTGTGCTGTTTTTTCTCTACGAAGAGCGGGGCATCGTCTTCTTTTTCGTTGACGGTAAAAAGTGCTTCCAACATACCTACCGTCGGCTTGGTCTGTGTTTTTTCCATATCCTTCATAATCGCGATCACCGCGTTGATACGTTTTAACAACCGCTTTTCCACCTGCAGCAAATGGTTGGGGATTTCATCGTTGGGCAGTAGCTGGTGCTTCTCAAAAAAGTTGAGCATATCGGTTATAGCAATTGACTGGGAAGCTCCCATTCGTTTGCAAAACCTTCTAAATCGTTTGGCAACACTCCTCTTCATTTTGAGGGTCACGAAGGGTTCTTGTTTAAATTCAATATCCATTTTTTACTAAATTCTTTATTGATTTTCAATCGATTAGGTCTCTTTTTACTAAAAAAGAACGTACCCATCACAACTATTATTTTTTAATCATCTCATTTTCAATATATTGTATCACATAACCTGCGCCAGCAGGTTACCCTCTTGCTCTTCCTTTTTGTCCCGCAGGCGGAACTGAAAATGTCGACATCTATAATACTCCCCAAATTTAGGACAGCGAGTTAAGTTGTAAATTAACCCTGTCAATATGAAGAAAACAAGAAGAAAGTTCAGTGCGTCGTTCAAGGCCAAGGTTGCCATTGAAGCAATAAAGGAGCAGAGCAGCGTTCAAGAGATAGCGGCGAAGTTCGAACTCCACCCTGCCCAGATATCGAGCTGGAAACGGGAGTTTTTAGATAATGCCGCCTTGGCCTTTGGGCCGAAACCTGAAAAAGAAGATGCCACTTCGGATACCGAACCGCTCTACAACAAGATCGGCCAGTTACAGGTGGAGAACGATTTTTTAAAGAAAGTCTTGGGCAAATGAGTACGACCGAAAGAAGACAGAAGGTCGTAAAGTCCCATCCAAGGCTAGGTCTTGTACAACAATGTGAGCTTCTTGGCATCCACCGATCAGGCCATTTATTAAAGGCCCAAAAGCGAAAGTGTTCTGAACCTAGAACTTATGAAGGAAATCGACACATATTTCTTGGAACACCCTTACTATGGAGTGGAGCGGATGACCGATTACCTGAACTTCGACCTAGGGTAGAGGGTCAATGTGAAAAGGGTAAGGCGGCTCTACAAGCTCATGGGGCTTCAGACCATATACAGAAGGCCAAGAACCACCATAAGGGACGTGGACAGCTAAAAATACCTCTATCTGCTCAAGGACCTGAAAATAGAGCGCCCCAATCAGGTATGGCAGACTGACATCACCTATATCCCCATGTTGCGGGGCTTCATGTACATGAACGCCATTATAGACGTGCATGGCAGGAAGATACTCAATTGGAACGTATCAAATTCGATGGACAAGCAATGGTGCATCGAACTCTTGCAGGACACAATCGCCAAATACGGGGCACTGGATATCCACAATTCGGACCAAGGTTCCCAGTACACGAGTAAACAATACATAGATGTGCTCAAAGAACATGACATCCAAATATCAATGGACGGCAAGGGAAGGGCATAGGATAATATCTATATCGAACGCTTCTGGGAACCATCAAATACGAAAAGATCTACCTTAACCCTCCCAATGGAGTTCTGGACCTATACCAAATGGTAAGGGAGTATATCGAATTCTATAACACCAGAAGAAGACATACCGAAATAGGAAAAGGACCGCCGGACCAAATATATAACACCAAAAAAATGGCATCTTGATTAATTAAGAAATTCCATTAACCTGTCTTACAGATGTGGAGTATCGTAATCCTCCCAAAGGACGATACCTATTATTTAACTCAAATCAATGGAAAAAACCGTCTTTGGAAAGTCGAATGTTGGACGGTTCTCGTATCTGAATTTTAAAGTTAGGTAAAAGAATCCGTTTATTAGGGTGCCGGCACATAAAAAAAGCATCCCATAAGTGATGCTTTTATTTGTTGTCTTTTATATCCTAAAGACATAAGTATAGTCGTACAGTTTTCGTTGTGCCTCTGCCGTTATTGCATCCTCATAGTCTAACAGACCTCTTTTGGCATGGCTTCCAATGCTCCGTCCGATCTGTCATTCCACGTCCTTTTTTGCCCTTTGGAACAGGCGCTCTTTGACTTCCTCGTTCAAGTCCATATAGTTCAATCGTATCATGGCCGTATCTTTAATATTCCGAGGGTAACTTCAGCGTATCGTTTACGAAAAACAAACGCAGTTCATCGAGTGGAAAATCGGTTGCCCTATATCCCTGCTTCTGTAAAATGTTGTCGTTGCCATCCGTGTAAATTATCTCCGCTTCATAGCCTGTAAGGTCTTGCTTCTCCTCGGACAGTCTCTTAAAGTCTATGGTTATAAACTCGATTCTCTGCATCAGGCTTTTTGCGATTACCGAAGTAGCGGTAATCAGCCAAAAACATTCTGCTGCTTCGGATAGGAATTTGAGTCCGTCCGTAAATCGGGTCTGTAATAATGAGATTCGGTAGAACATTTCGGTTCCGTGGAAATGTTGTAGCCCTTCTTTGATTTCGTTAACTTGCGCCTTCATTGTTTGCTTTAATAAATGATTTATAATGAAACTTGAAAAGAGGGCGGTTAATTTCGGGAACGCCCTCTTCATTTTTAAATCCTACTTTCCGTTTTTGCTTCCAAGTAAAAGTATTTCGCTTGCTTCCACTTCCGTCACATATCGCTCGTTGCCATCATCCATGGTATAGGTAAGGGGCCTTCAATTTGCCCGTAACGCCAATTTCTTTTCCCTTGCCGGCAAACTTTTCAATGATATCCGCGGTCTTTCCCCAAGCTACCACAGTGTGCCAGTTGGTGTCCATCTGTTTCTCGCCCTTGGCATCTTTGTAGTGCTCATTGGTCGCCATGGAAAATCGTGCGACTTTCTTGCCGCTTTCAAGGTTGGTAATGGTCGGCTCCTGTCCAACGTTTCCAATCAACTGTACATTATTTTTGATAGTACTCATAATTAAATAGTTAATGAATTGATTAAAATGCCACCTGAACCATTCAGGCAGTTTTCGTTATTATTTTTTTGAAGTGATTTA
>JBDNGV010000645.1:0-2624 GCA_041689125.1 Daejeonella sp. | reverse complement strand
TCAGCTTACAAAAGACATTTTGATGTATTCTAAAGTACAGCCAGGACTGCAAATTGGAGCCTGGGATCGTGGACTTGGGTTCAAAGGTGGTCAGGTTGATGACATCATGGTGTATAATCGTGAATTAACGGATTATGAAGTTAAAATAATTGGTAAAAAGGCTTCCTGGGCATCCATTGCACAAAAGGAACCCATACAATTATCTAAAACTGAGTTAAACCTTTTGAACAAATACTACACATCTGTTCTAGATCCTGTAGTAAAAGCTGAATCAAGAAAATTACATTACATCCGAACTGAACTTGCTGATTCTGTTAATAAAATCAGAGAATTAATGGTCATGCAGGATTCTCCGGAACCCAAAAAAACATTCATTTTAAACCGAGGAAATTATGATAGTCAGGGTGAAGAGGTTTTTCCAAATACACCTGCATCAATTCTACCATTTCCTAACAATTTGCCTAAAAACAGATATGGCTTGGCTCAATGGTTAACCGATGATAAACATCCGCTTACAGCGAGAGTCGCAGTAAACAGGTATTGGCAAAATTTCTTTGGCACCGGACTTGTCAAAACATCTGAGGATTTTGGCAACCAAGGGGAATTGCCAAGTCATCCGGAATTATTGGATTGGTTGGCAGTTACCTTTAAAGAAAGTGGATGGGATACAAAAAAAATATGCAAACTGATTGTAATGTCAGCAAGCTATAGGCAGGATTCCAGAGCCAATGCAGATGTGAAATTAAAAGATCCTGAAAACAGGTTCATTTCCTACGGGCCTTCCAAGCGAATGGAAGCCGAAATGATACGCGATAACGCATTAATGGCCAGCGGTTTACTCAATGTAACAATTGGTGGTAAAAGTGTTAAACCATATCAACCGCCAGGATTATGGGAAATAAATAATACAAGCTATACCGCTGATACCGGTAATGCCGTTTACAGGCGCAGTTTATATGTGCTGGTAAAGCGTTCAGTGCCAAATCCCACATTAAATACCTTTGATGCCACAGAAAGAAGTTATTGTGTGGTACGCCGACAAAGTACGAATACCCCGCTTCAGGCACTTGTTTTGCTGAATGATCCCACATTTGTCGAGGCCTCAAAAGTGTTGGGTCAGCAAATGGCTTCCACCAACGACGAGTCCAAAGCCATCATAGATATTTACCGGAAACTAACAGGCATTACACCGAGTAAGGCAGAACTGAAATTATTGCAATCACTCCGGAACGAAGAACTGAAAAAATTCAGAGCAGACATAAAAAGAACTAAGGGTTGGCTTGCAGCAGGACAATTTAAAGTCAATAAAGATCTTGAACCTGCTCTGGTAGCCGCTAATGCAGTACTTGCAAGTGTTATCTTAAACTCAGATGCAACCATAACTAAAAGATAATTATGAGCGAAGATCATCACAAAGAACCTTTCAAAATAAATACACCTGAATTTGACCGTTTAAATAATGGTTGGGACAGGCGTAATTTCCTGACAAAAACATCATTGGGAATAGGTGCATTAGCATTAAGCTCATTGATAGGTAAATCTGTGTTGGGTGAATTGTCAAATACCCTTGCCAATCAAAGTTCATCGGCAACCTTGGAACAGGAGATACTTAAAGCATTGCCTCACTTTGCCCCTAAAGCAAAAAGAGTTGTTTATCTATTTATGAGTGGAGGACCCTCGCAGTTTGAAACCTTTGATTACAAGCCGAAGCTCGTCGATTTATTCGGACAAGAACTTCCTGATTCCATACGTCAAGGGCAGCGATTAACCGGAATGAGTGGCAGTCAGAGTACTTTGCCCGTTGTGCCTTCATTATTTAAATTCAATCAACATGGCAATTCAAGAACTTGGGTGAGTGAATTATTGCCACATACCGCACAGGTTGTGGATGATTTATGTATCATAAAATCAATACATTCTGAAGCTATAAACCATGATCCGGCACTAACCTTTTTTCAAACCGGGAACCAATTACCCGGAAGGGCTTCAATTGGCTCATGGCTCAGTTATGGATTGGGATCTGATAATAGCAACCTTCCAACCTTTATTGTCCTAGTTTCAAAAAATGCAGCTAAAGATCAGCCACTATATGCACGATTATGGGGCAATGGATTTCTGCCTTCAGAACATCAAGGAGTTCAATTTAGAGCAGGGAAAGATCCGGTTCTCTTTCTGGATAACCCCGAAGGTTATGAAGGAAAGGATCGTAAGGAAATGCTCGATTATCTCACTAAATTAAATCAGCTTCAGAATGATGCTTATGGCGATCCTGAAGTAAATGCCCGAATTGCCCAATATGAAATGGCTTTTCGCATGCAGACTTCCATCCCTGATGTAATGTCCACAGATGATGAAACGGATGAGGTTTTCGATATGTATGGCCCTGATAGCCGTGATCCTGGAAGCTATGCTGCAAACTGTATACTGGCCAGAAAGTTATTGGAAAAGGATGTAAAATTTGTTCAGCTCTATCATCAGGGATGGGATCATCATGGTAATTTACCACAAAATATGGTTAAGCAATGTAAGGATACCGATCAGGCAACTGCTGCTTTTATTAAAGACCTCAAGAGGAGAGGGCTACTGGAAGATACTTTGGTAATTTGGGGAGGGGAGTTTGGACG
>JBDNGV010000644.1:0-5950 GCA_041689125.1 Daejeonella sp. | reverse complement strand
TTTTTATCCAAACTAAAAAAACGAATAAGATTCATAGCTCTTAACGAAACAGGATATGGCTCTAGCCTAACAATACCTAAAGATAACTTAGGATAAAAATCTCTCAACCATAAGACTCTAATTTCTTCACTTAGATCCTCTGGATTTATAAAAGCAAAATATTGTAGATTATAATTCCATAATTTTCCGTAGCTCTGGAAATTCCAGTCTATTTCAATATAAAATGTTTGAGTAAGATTGAGAAAGGTAAAAGAATTACCTTCTTTAGCATACTGCGGAATGGAGGGCAAAGGCAAGAATTTCAGATCATCAGCATTGAATTGTATTTGCTCATCCGAAATATAATGGGTAAGTGCTTTCGCTTTGAAAAGTCTGTTTCGAACCTGAAAGAAGGCTTGCTCCGGTTTAATATAGCGTATCGTGCGGAATATTTTTCCAAAACGACTTAACATCTAAGCAAGGTTCAGTAATATCTCTACGATACGTTTTGCGGTGTTACCGTCCCAGAGTGGAGGAATTCCTCCCGTTTTCCATTTCCCACTAAATAACTTTTTAAGGGCAACTTTTAATGCTTCCGGATCGGTTCCCAATAATTCATTCGTGCCAATAGTACAGGTTTCAGGCCTTTCGGTTGATGTCCGCAAGGTCATACAAGGTATTCCCATCACTGTTGTTTCCTCCGTAATACCACCGGAATCAGTAATTACTCCTTTTGCATGTTTTACCAGATAATTGAATTCCAGATAACCCATAGCATCAACCAACTTTATATTGTTAATACTAATTCCAAATGATTCAAGCTTTGCTTTTGTACGAGGGTGAACTGGAAAGATTACCGGCAAGCCCTCGGTATTATTTTCCATTACTTCTACTAGGCTACTTAGCTGATCTTTATGATCCACATTGGAAGGCCGATGGAGAGTTAGCACTAAATACTTTCCATATTCTAATCTATAATTATCCCAAAATGCAGGCTTAATAAACCTTGATTCTTGAGTTCTCAGCGTATCAATCATGGTATTACCAACCAAGAATATTTGTTCCGCACACACACCTGAATTCTTTAGATTTTGTCCGGCTTGTTCTGTTGTGGTAAAAAAATAATTTGTGATACTATCTGTGACCAATCGATTAATCTCCTCAGGCATCGTCCAATCTCCCGAGCGAATTCCGGCTTCAACATGTGCAACTTTAGTATGTAGTTTTTGTGCGGTTATTGCACATGCCATCGTTGAAGTAACATCTCCAACAACCAACACTAAGTCTGCAGGGTTATCCAGTAATTCCTTTTCAAAACGAACCATAATTACTGCAGTTTGCTCTGCCTGCGATCCTCCACCAGCTTCCAAGTTTGCATGAGGTTCTGGAATGGACAACTGTTCAAAAAAATCACCAGACATCTTTTTGTCATAGTGTTGCCCGGTATGAATAAGTCTGAAATTAATATCTTTTCCTGATTCTTTAGCCAGCTTTATGGCATGAATGATTGGAGCAATCTTCATGAAGTTTGGCCTTGCTCCTGCAATTATCGTTACTTTCATTTTTTATACATTGATCCAGCCACCCAATTTCAGGCTTTCTATAGCCGCAAAACTGGTTTTTGTGCAATTTACAATTTCATCAAAAGGAATGATAGGCTTCCCTCCTTCTTTAGTTTGTTTAATTAATCTTTCAAACTGCGTTTTATGACCTTTATCGAGACTCGTACTCATGGAGGAAAATTTCTTAAAACCGTAACCTTTCAGCTTTCTGAAATTATCCATAACTAAAATCCTTCCCTGAGAAAAGATCTCAACTCTTTCTTTACTGTATTCTTTACTCCCGTTTGCGAAATAATTGATTACACCTTGAGATCCATTTTCAAACTTCAAAGTAATTATCGCATTGTCTGTATTTTCTACCGGATTAGCTCCCATGGCGCTCATTACTACCGACTTTACCTTGCTTCCGGTCAGGAAAATCATTAAGTCTATGAAATGGCAAGCCTCACCAATTATTCTGCCACCTCCAACTTTCATGTCCTGCACCCATACATCCACCGGTATGAAGCCTGCGTTCATCGTAGCAATTATATTCATTTCCGAATCACCTATCAGTTCTTTCGATTTTTGGATTAGTGGCGCGAATCTTCGGTTAAATCCAACGGAAACTGCCACTGTTTGAGACTGATTATTGTAAACCGCGATTATATTATCCAGTTCTTGTTGATTTAGAGCCAATGGCTTTTCTACAAAAACGTTCTTTCCTGCCTCTAGCGCTTCAGTCACCATTCCGGCATGCATATCATGTCTCGTCGTTATTATAACGAGATCAACCTCCGAGTCTTTTAGTATTTTGCGAAAGTCTGTTGTTGAGTACTCAAAACTATATTTATTGGCGAGTGATTTGGCAGAGAGTCCACCTGCACTAGCTATATACTTATAATGAGCGCCAGCATTCTTGAGACTTGGCAATACCGTCATTTTGGTAAAATTACCAGCTCCAATTATCCCAATTACACCTTTTTGAGGTCTGGTAGTGAAGGACTTTACTGCGACAGTATTTTGTTGAAAATCTGATATTGCACGATATTCAAGGATGGAAGCTATTGAACCTCCGCCCATGTTATTATAAACTTCCAGATAATTATCTAGCTTAACTCGTTCAGTAATTAGCGGAGTAACCTTCAACTGCCCTTTGCTAATTGCGCTTAACACTGTCTCAAAATTTCTTTTTTCTGTCCACCGGACATAGGCTACTGGGTAATCGTTACCCTTGATCTCGTACTCGTCATCATATCTTCCCGGCCCGTAGGAGCTCGACACTTGAAAACTCAACTCCTTTTTAAAGAAGTCGGCTCTCTGAATATTTAATCCGATAACGCCAACAAGCACTATGCGACCTTTTTTACGGCTCATTTGAGCAGCCTGACTTATCACATCATTACTTTTTGTAGAAGCAGTAATTAATACTGCATCGGCACCTATTCCTTGTGTGTGTTCTTCAACTATCTTGACAACGTCAACAGATGAAGCAATAAATGCTTTCGCACCGCTGTGATTAGCCATTTCAACCTTACGCGCATCAAAATCAAAGCCGATTACATTACAGCCATTTGCAATAAGCAATTCAACAGTTATTAACCCAATTAAGCCTAGTCCGATTACAATCACTGTTTCTCCTATTGTTGGATTTACCAATCGTAAACCCTGTAGTCCTATTGATCCGATAACAGTAAATGAGGCATCTTCATAAGATACATTATCGGGGATCTTGGCAACCAAATTCTTGGGGATACAGACTATTTCTGCATGGTGGCCGTTGCTTGCCACCCGATCACCAACTTTAAATTCCGAAACACCTTCACCAACAGCAATCACTTCTCCTGCATTGCAATATCCTAAAGGAAGGGGTTCATCGAGTTTATTAAAAACAGCCTCTAATGTAGGCAGCAATCCCTCTGTCTTAATCTTGTCTAATACCTGCTTGACTTTTTCCGGTTGCTGACGCGCTTTCGAAAGAAAATTGCTTTTGCCGAATTCAACCAGCATTTTTTCGGTACCCAAAGACACCAGACTTCGATGAGTTTTGATAAGAATATGACCTTTACGTACAAGAGGAGCAGGTACTTCCTCCAGGATCGTATCTCCTCTTTTCAGGTCTTGAATAATTTGCCTCATTAATTATCTATAAATTGTCGCATCCAGCTTTCAATAGCTAACAAAGCCCAAATCGAGTAAGATGCGTCGATTTTACCTTTTTTGTTTTTTTCAATTAAATTCCACACAGTTCTGGCATCAAAGATGCCTCTTTTATCTAATTGCTCAACTGACAAATAACTATTTATCATTTCATCAAGATCCTCGGTCACCCATTTTCGGACCGGCGCTCCAAAGCCTGTCTTAGGTCTGTAAATTACATCATGGGGCAGATAACGCTCAGCAACTTTTTTCAAAATATATTTAGTTTCAGACCCTTTCAGTTTTAAACCAGGTGGGATTTTCGTCGCAAAATCTACGAGTTCAAGGTCCAGGAACGGAACCCTTACTTCCATCCCTACTGCCATCGACAACTTATCTGTGTAGTTAAGATTATGATCCACAAGGAATGTTTTTTGTTCCCAATATAAAATCTGATTTAAAAGATTCTTTTCATCAGGAATCTCCTGATTTAAATCTACCAGATTACTTGAAGGGTTATATTTATTTAACTTCAGTTTCCAATCTGCCGTGAAAAGATCGAAAACTTCAGCATAAGGTAACCATTGAAAATATCCTGAGAGACGAGCATATGTATCTTTGTCAAGATCTTTTGCAACTTTCCTTGCCCTTCGCACGGCAGCTGATGATCCTGGCAGAAGATTAACAATATTGGTGATCACTGAGCGCAAAGGTTTTGGAACTTTATCAAAAACAGCTTCCATATTTAATGCCTGATGACGCCGATACCCTGAGAAGAGATCGTCTCCAGCTGTTCCACCCAACAATACTTTAATTCCCTTCTTTCTCGCGTAAGTACAAATATTTAACACATTCAACGGTGCGGCATCAGCCTGTGGTTCATCCAAATGCCAGATCATCTTATCAAAATCTTTCACGATGTCAATGGTAGCCTGAACGACGTTCAAGTCTACCTTAAGGTACTCTGCAACTTGTTTAGCGTAATACAAGTCGTCAGAGAAACCTTCAGATGAGGCTAATTCACCTGTATCAATAGTGAAGCAGGGAAGTTCTGCATCAGGAAAGATCTTCCTAGCCATTGCAACGATTAGACTCGAATCAAGTCCACCAGAAAGGAAAAAACCAACAGGTACATCAGATAGCATTTGCCGTTTAACAGCAGTTAAGAGTTTCGTCTCCAATTGATCAATCAATTGGCTCTCTGAAGATTGAGAGTAAGATCCTGTAAATGGTATCTGATAATACTTAACAGCTTTTACTGACGAATATTCTTTGATTTTAAACTGAAGATAATGCCCTGGCAGCAACTTCTTAACCTTTTTCAGAGGGGTTGATTCTCCCGGGTTCCACAAAAATGTAATATAATTGGAAAGAGCCTCAACATTAATGCTATTCCCAATATCAAAGCCTATAAATGCTTTTAATTCAGAAGAAAAGAGAAATTTATCTTCATCGGCATATATATACAAAGGTTTAACACCTAACTGGTCTCTGGCGATGAATACTTCTTTGTTGGTTCTGTCATAAATGCAGAAAGAAAATATACCATTTAGCTTGCTGAGTACCGCACTTCCGTACTCTATGAAACCAAATAGAAGGGTTTCTGAATCGCTGCTTGTTTTAAATTGATACTTACCGACCAGATCTTCCCTGATGTCCCAATGATTATAAATCTCACCATTGAAGATCATTATGAACCGTTCGTCATCAGAAAACATTGGTTGGTTTGCTGCGGAAGACAGATCCTGTATTGCTAGCCGGGTGTGACCAAGAAATACTTCGCCATCACTGAAAAATGCGCTGGAATCCGGCCCTCTATGAGCAAGTATTCCTAAGTCACTTTCCTTAAATAAAACCTCAGAGCCTATACTCCCTAAAATCCCGCACATAATCGGTACAAATTTTTATTTTATCTTACAGAAAAGGTTAACAAACCTATTATATCTATCTTCAGGCGATCCAAATATTGAGAGTCTTTCCAGCCCCTGATCTGCTAATTGTTTTTGATCTTTTAAATTTTGCGCTAAACTATAGATGATGTCAGCTATAGTTTCCTCATTTAACGGATCAAAATAGACTGCAGCACTCCCACAAATTGATCTAGCAAAATCAAGGTCTGATGTCAAAATTGGAACTTTCATGTACATAGCTTCAACATAAGAAGCTGAAAAGCACTCCAGCAACGTTGGCAAATACATTGAATCTGAATTTAGGTAAAGTTCCGGACATTGCTCAATAGTAACTGAACCTATGTAGTTAATATGCTTGGTACTGACTTTCTCATCTTCTTC
>JBDNGV010000643.1:0-1208 GCA_041689125.1 Daejeonella sp. | reverse complement strand
GCTAAATATCCTGCCTCCGGATGAATCCATGGAAGATAAACTTTCTATTGGCAGTAATAACTGGGTAGTGGGAGCAAACAAAATGGCTGATGGAGCTGCATTGATGGCCAATGACCCTCATCGTACCATTTCTGTTCCCTCACTTCGATACATGACACATTTGGTGGCACCGGGATGGAACGTTATTGGCGGTGGGGAACCCGAAATCCCCGGTTTGTCTATTGGCCATAATGAATATGGTGCCTGGGGACTAACTATTTTCGGCACCGACAGCGAGGATCTGTATGTTTATGAACTGAACCCAAATAATCTGCGACAATATAAATATCAGGGGAAATGGGAAAACATGAAAGTCATTCCAGAAAGCATCAAGGTAAAAGGAAAATCTGATATTTTAACTGATCTTTTGTATACCCGTCACGGACCGGTAACTTACGTTGACAGCTTACATAAAAAGGCCTATGCTGTCCGCTGCGGATGGCTCGAACCTGGTGCAGCCCCTTATCTCGCCTCCTTGAGAATGGATCAGTCTAAAACTTGGGAAGAATTCCGTGAAGCCTGCAATTACAGTCATATTCCAAGTCTCAATATGGTTTGGGCAGATAAGAAAGGGAATATTGGTTGGCAGGTGGTAGGCTATCAGCCAATTCGAAAAAACTTTAGCGGACTTGTTCCGGTTCCGGGCGACGGACGTTATGAATGGGATGGCCGTTTACCGATAAAAGAACGTCCAAATACCTATAATCCTGCAAAAGGCTTTATCGCGACAGCCAATCAGAATCTTACACCGGATGATTTTACCCGCTGGGATGCTACCGGTTATTCATGGGCGGATCCTTATCGTGGAAACCGCATCACAGAGGTTTTGGGAACTGATAAAAAGTTGACGATGGATGATATGAAAGCCCTGCAGGTCGATTACTTGTCGATCCCGGCCAGAACAATCAGTCCCCTTCTTAACAATTTATCATTATCAGGAAAAGCAGCCGAAGCAAGAGATAAATTGAAATCATGGGATTTTAAACTCAATCCAAACTCGATCGAGGCCGCAATCTATGTGGCTTGGGAAACTGAAATCAAAACTCAGGGTGCAGAGAAATTTATTCCTGCGGCGGGTAAAGGTTTGATTGGCCTTCAGACTAAGAAATTGGTCGACTGGATTATGAATCCTGATAAAAAATTTGGCGCAAATCCCGAGAAAGGTAGAG
>JBDNGV010000642.1:0-6739 GCA_041689125.1 Daejeonella sp. | reverse complement strand
TAAATGGAATCATATTACTCGCGTGTTCGAAATGACGGTAGTTGGACGTCATTCCGAATGAGGCACGAAGAGGAATCTGTTTCAAAGAGCCTAATTCCTCGACGGTGCGTATCAGCTTGTGCTAGCCAATATTTTGCTTACCCATGAATCGTCTCTGATTTCCCATAGTTCTGAATCACCTTAGCTTCGTATTCCAGAAACTCTTTCCAGCGTTTTTCCACATCAATATCCCCGGCATACTTACGGGCAAGGGTGATAAACATTGTATAATGGCCTGCTTCACTAACCATAAGTTCGTAATAAAAATCTGAAAGCTCTTTGTCATTGATGTGTTCAGACATCACCTTGAAACGTTCGCAGCTACGAGCCTCAATCATTGCCGAGAATAATAAACGGTCAATGAGTTGGTCCTGCCTGCTGCCTCCCTTGATTACAAATTGAAGCAATTCATTAACATAATGGTCTTTTCGCTCGCGCCCCAAGGTGTATCCTCTAGCAATTATCAGGTCGTGAACCCGTTTAAAATGGTCCATTTCTTCCTGAACAAGCATCGCCATTTCCTGAACCAAATCAGATAAGTTAGGATTCTGTACAATGAGGGTAATGGCATTACTAGCTGCTTTCTGTTCACAAAAGGCATGGTCAGTAAGAATTTCTTCGATATTACTTTCCACCACGTTCTTAACCCAAAGCGGATCGGTAGGTAGTTTCAGTTTTAAAATGGTTTTTTCACTCATAAAGTTTTACGTTTTACGTTATACGTTTGTTTAGGTCAATAGCCTAGTAATCGCTAACTCTTAATTGACAACACTTCTGCTAGTCCAATCAGCCTTTGATTAACGATATAGATTTTTTCCTTCAATAAATTTAAGCACCTTATCCGGCACAAAATATTGAATATTCTTACCTTCTTTAACAGCCTTACGAATAAACGTTGCAGACAATTCCATTAGTGGAGTTTCAGTAATACTGATGGAAGGATGATCATTAAAAGCATGATTATGAAATCCCGGACGCGGGTAAATATGAATATGATAGTCGCGCAGAATGAGCTCATAATTTTTCCATTTTTTTAATGATACCAAATTATCTGAACCCATGATCAGGCTGAACTCATGTTCTGGGTATTTCTCATGCAGAAAGGTAAGGGTATCAATCGTGTAAGAAGGCTGAGGAAGTTTAAGTTCCACATCACTTACCCGGATATTGAGGGCGTCCTCGCTTGCTAGTTTTGCCATCTCTAGTCTGTCGTACATATTGATCAGATCACTCTTTTCTTTCAATGGATTATGCGGTGAAACAACCAGCCAAACCTGCTGAAGATCAGTATAATTAGCTATATAATTGGCAATAATCAGATGACCAATATGAATGGGGTTAAAAGAGCCGAAGAATAATCCTATTTTCATCTTTTAGGAGATAGGAGATGTGAGATTTGAGATATGGGAAAGGGTAAGTAGGACATTCTATTTTATTTTTGCGAAAGAAATTCTGAAACCAGTTTTTCTGCCTCTTTACAGGCAGCTTCCAGCTCGTAGTTTTTTAAGATCACATCGAACTTATCAGCATAAAGCAATTCCTTATTTGCCTTTTTTATACGTTCAGCCAGTTTTTCCGGGAGATCGGTACCTCGATTGGTTAGTCGCTCAATCAGCACCTCCAGCGATGGGGGCTGAACGAAAACCGCCAAAGCCTTGTCGCCAAATTTTTTCTTGAGATGAAGCCCTCCAATCACATCAATATCGAAGATAACATGCTTTCTTTCTGCCCAGATTCGGTCGATTTCGGAGCGTAGGGTACCATAATAGGTGCCTGAGTAAACCTCCTCAAATTCCACAAATTCCTTTTGAGCAATCTTGTGTAGAAAACTCTCCTTGCTTATAAAATAATAGTCTTTGGCATTTACTTCATTACTACGCTGATGCCTAGTTGTAGCTGAAATAGAAAATGAAAGATCCGGAATCTTTTCTAATAAATGGTGGACGATTGTAGTCTTACCCGCACCAGATGGAGCTGAAAATATGATGAGTTTGCCGTTATTCATGTTTAAAGTTGTACGTTTTACGCGTAACTAGTTAAAAATTCTAATTTATTCACAAATTGTGATTGGTGCAATTTCATTCGGGAACGTAAAACTTATAACGTATTACGTACAACGTATTACGTATAACGTATTAAGTATAACGTATTAAGTATAACTCTTAAAGTACGTTTAATAATTGTTCCTTGATCTTCTCCAGTTCTTCTTTCATTCCCACCACAATCTGTTGCATTTTCGCATCATTTGCCTTTGAACCCATGGTATTGATCTCCCTGCCAATCTCTTGTGAAATGAATCCAAGTTTTTTACCATTTGCATCTTTATCCTTAAGGGCATTAATAAAGTAATCACAGTGACTTTTCAATCGAATCTTTTCTTCTGTAATGTCCAGCTTATCAATAAAGTAAATCAACTCCTGTTCAAAGCGGTTATGATCCACATTTTCTTTACCAACGGCATCTTCCAAAAATTGGTTTAGCCTCTCTTTGATTGACGGAATGCGAAGCGGCTCCTGTATTGACACCAATCTCATCCCTTCTAGAATATTATTTATTCTGAGAATGAGGTCTTGCTTTAAAACATTTCCCTCGTCTTGGCGGAAGTTTTGAAAGTTTATAAGCGCCTGTTCAAAGGTTTTATAAACAGTTTTCCATTCATCTTCACTAATTTCATCCGAACCATATTGAATAACATCAGGAAAATTTAAAGCCATTTGAAAAAGATTGTTTTCTGTAGAGCCAAGCGTATCTGCTGCTTCTTTAAGCTGATCATAATAATGCTTTAGTAGAGGCTGGTTGATACTGGAGGTTTTCATGGTAGTCTCCGCATATTCAACATTGATACTGATGTTCACTTTACCTCTTTCAATTTGCTTGCTGCATTCATTTCTCAATAAAAATTCTTTATCTGAAAATGCTTTTGGAAGTTTTAAAGAAAGTTCCAGGAACTTGCTATTCAATGATTTGATCTCTACCGTGTACTTTTCATGGGCATAATCATTGGTGGCTAAGCCAAAACCTGTCATCGATTTTATCATTTTGCAAAGATAAGATTAAATTGATTATTGAAAGCAATACCTGTGTGGTATAGGTCGGTTCAGCCCTTTCCTTCGGGTAGTTCTGGCAAGAAATAGGGTTCCGTTTCAAAATACCAGCAGCCGGAAACTACCTCCTGCGGTAAGGTTTATTTTACCCAAAGCGGTATTTCATAGGGAGGGGCAGCCCAACAAAAGGACCAAAGCCATTTGAAATAAACCCGGGTGGCAGCTGTACCTTTTTGCAATTGAATTTCATGATATCTTTTAAATTTGTTGCAAAAAAACGGCAGAACACGGGAGTGGCGCGACCGAAGAAGAACTGACCTTGCTTTCTAAAACGAGAAAATTATTCAATTCAAACTTACCCCAGCAAGATTTCATATCGAACTCACGTTTATAAATAATTCATTTAGACTAAAATCCACACCTGTTTTAGTAATTTTGATACCGAACCAGAATCCTGATGAGAGAAGTATTAAACATTTTTTTATTGATTATTGCCTGTTCAGCCTTTATGCCTGTTGGGGCTCAACAAAACAGCGTTCAGGGTCTAATCATGGAAAGATCTGGTGCTTCAAGAATAGCCGGTGTATATATTCTAAATAAAAAGACAGGAATTTCTACATTCAGCAATGAGTTAGGTCTTTTTAAGATTGCGGCTTCGCTCGGGGATACGATCAGCTTATCCAAAACCGGTTATTCAGATCTGATTCTTCCTCTTTTAGAACTTTCTGATAAGGTTTTGATGTTACAGCCGGTAATAAGACTATCGGAAGTTAAAGTGCTGGGCCAAAGCAAGAAGCAGGAACTGAACGAAGTTAGAGATCAGTACCGGAAAAAAGGGTCTTATTATGCAGGAAAACCTCCTTTTTTGTCGTATTTCTTCATGCCGCTCACGGCTTTATATGAATTGATCGGCAAAACTCCGGGTCAGGCACGCCGATTCAATGTCTATTATACAAAGGAGTTACAGGAATCGGAAATTGATCGCCGTTTCAATTCTTATGCGATCAAAAATGTCACTGGTCTGGAAGGGATTGATCTGAAGAACTTCATGATTTTATATCGACCTGACTATCCAACTATTGCAAAATTTGATGAGTATGCCTTAATCAATTATTTGAAAAAATCTCTTCAAATCTTTAACAATGCCGGTAGACCAGAAGCGATAATATCTTTGTCGCCTCTGCCAAAGGCTCCTGATTTATCGGAGAAAAAACTTAAGTATTAAAAGCGATTCTCCACTATCAGCGCTTCCATACACTTGTAAACCCTTGTTTTTAATTCCCCCAAGTCATCAGCCTCCAGCCCTTTTACTTCAACCCGTTCTGCAAATACACATTTTAATAAGCCCGGACTGATGTCCAAAGGTTTATTCCGGGGCAATAATTTTCTGGCGTTAAGTATAACCATTGGCACAATATCGGTTTGAGTTTCAATTGCAAGCCTGAAAGCCCCGTCATAAAATTCTGTGAGCGCTGCATTAGTTCGGTTCATTCTTCCTTCCGAGAATATCAGAATAGACTGCCCATTTTCCAAATCTAGTTTCAGCTCCTCCACACTTCGGGCGCGACTTTCCTGACTTTTTCGGTCGATTAGTACCACCACACGTTTGTAGATCATTCCAAAGATTGGGGTTTTTACCATTTCGATCTTGCCTAATGGTTTAAATGAGCCCGGAATCGATAAAACTACAGCTATGGCATCAAGATAAGAGTTATGGTTACAAACGTATATGCAGGCTTTGTCAGTATTTAAGGTATTTCTTCCCCTTGTTCTGACCGGGAAGAAGCATAGTACAGAGAAAATCAATGCCCATACTTTCAGGAAAAAGAACAAGATATCTTGTCCCCTTTTATTCTTAAAAAGTGCCGACATCAGAAGAATTAAAGGAAATACGATGATCATCGCTGAGATAAATACCAGAAATCCCCAAATCAGGAATAGGATTGCAGCTATTTTTTTCAAGAGTTTCAACATTTTTCTGTTTTAGATCTTTAAGAATTCGCAGGCTTTTTCAGCTGCGAGTTTTTCTGCATTTTTCTTGTTGTAATCCCTGCCAATAGCGCAATTTTCGCCGTCAACACTTATTTGGATGGTGAATAGTTTAGAATTTTCACCTTCTTCATTCGCAATAATTTCAAAACTAATGTCCTTACCATGGCGCTGGCACCATTCAATTATTTTACTCTTAAAATTTGTTTCAGTAAGTTCAAGAGTATGAATATCGATATGGGGTTTTATGATTCTGTTTATCAGAAAGTTGCGTGTAAAATTATAGCCCTTGTCCATGTAAACAGCCCCGATCATTGCTTCAAAAGTATCACCCAATAAGGAACCCTGTTTATTGTTGGGGCCAATCAGCCTATTGTCGAACTCAATATGTTCATCCAGCCCGAGTCGCTTGGCTAGCTGGTTCAGATTTGACCTGCTAACAATCTTCGAACGCATTTCGGTGAGAAAGCCTTCGTCCTTGTATGGATACATTTTGAAAAGAATTTCAGCTACTACAGCACCTAGAATTGCATCGCCAAGAAATTCAAGACGTTCATTGCTGTTCTTTGTACCGTTCTTAAGTTCGACTGCAACTGAACGATGTCTGAATGCCATTCGATAAAGCCGCAGATTTCCGGGAACAAAACCTAAAAGATTCTCTAAGGATCGAATGTAAGCGCGATTTGAAGAAAAATAAAGTTTATAAATTCTGGAAAATATCATTAATGACCTTTAATTCTAATGATAAGAAAAAAATATACAGGTTTTAATAGATCCGGAATACGGGATATTAAAATCAGGCTATGTATTTTTTGAAAATTACGGAAGCATTATGTCCTCCAAAGCCAAATGTATTGCTTAAAGCAGCATTTACCTTACGTTTTTGAGCCTTGTTAAATGTGAAATTTAATCTGGAATCAAAACCGGGATCATCCGTGAAATGGTTAATCGTTGGGGGAACAATGTCATTCTTAACCGCCAGAATTGCTGCAATTGCTTCAACAGCTCCTGCAGCACCAAGTAAATGGCCTGTCATCGATTTCGTTGAGCTGATATTCAACTTGAAAGCATCTTCTTTAAACAGATCAAGGATTGCTTTTACCTCACTGATATCTCCAAGGGGAGTAGAAGTTCCATGAACATTGATATAATCGATTTCGGAAGTTACCATTCCTGCATCTCTCATGGCATTGGTCATAACCAGCTTTGCTCCGAGGCCTTCAGGATGCGGTGCAGTAATGTGATTAGCATCAGCACTCATACCACCACCAACCAATTCAGCATAAATTTTAGCCCCTCTGGCCTTTGCATGTTCGAGTTCTTCAAGAATAATACTACCCGCACCTTCGCCGGCCACAAAACCATCACGGTCTTTATCGAATGGACGAGATGCAGTTGTAGGATCATCATTTCGGGTCGAAAGGGCATGCATAGCATTGAAACCACCCATACCTGCTTCATTTATGATGGCTTCAGAACCTCCTGAAACGATCACATCAGCCATATTAAGGCGGATGTAGTTAAATGCATCGATTAAGGCATTGGTTGAAGAAGCACAGGCAGAAACTGTAGAGAAATTCGGACCGCGCAGGCCATGACGGATCGAAATATGACCCGGAGCAATGTCCAGAATCATTTTAGGAATGAAAAACGGATTGAAACGTGGC
>JBDNGV010000641.1:0-4652 GCA_041689125.1 Daejeonella sp. | reverse complement strand
GGAGGCAGTAAAGACCAGCGGTCGCAAATACATGATGTTCGAAACTTCTATTATTCACGATGATCTTTATGCCATGCGCCAGATCTACAAGGCCGGCGGCTTTGGCAACCTAGTTTACTCCGAAGGGGAGTATTTTCATTATATGCCCGTGTCGCTGCCGTCTCATGAGGGCTGGCGCATCGGCGTACCGCCGCAATTCTATCCAACCCACTCCAATGCATATTATATAGGTGTGACCGGGGGGAGTTTTACCGAAGTCTCCTGTATCGGAATGAAGAGTTTGCTCAAGGATTTTCAGACAACCAATAACAGGTACAAAAATCCATTTGCTACTGAAATCGCTATGTTTCGCACCAGCGAAGGAGGAATGTCGCGGATGGCTGTCAGTTGGGATACCCCAGGCGATGGGGGTGAAAGAGGCCGCATTCGCGGACAAAAGGGTTCTTTCTATGGAAAATATGAAGGGTTCGAGAAGGTTCTTCCAAACCTGGCTCGTCCGGGACTCCCTCCCGGAGTTTCCCCCGGCGGCCATGGGGGCACTCATGGCCGTCTGACTGATGAGTTCATTACGGCAATTCTTCAGGATCGCAATCCACTGGTTGACATCGTCATGGCGCTCAACATGACAGTCCCTGGCATTGTTGCTCATCAATCCGCCTTGAAGGACGGGGAACTAATGAAAATTCCGCAGTATAAAATTTGATCCTACTAAATATTATTATTAACTAAATAATTGAATTTTTTAATTCTTTAAATATGAAAACTAAATGCAAAGAAAAAGCTTCTACTCTCAATCGACGTAAGTTTATTAGTATGGCAGGCATAGGTGTTGCCGCATTGGGTGTATTGCCCCGTTTTGCATTTGCAGAAGAGCTGACTAGTGATCGTAAAATCCGAATTGGGATTATTGGTGGAGGATTTGGCACAAGCTTTTATTTCCACGAACACCCCAATTGCATAGTTGAAGCAGTAAGCGACTTGCGCTCCGAACGGCGCGAGAAATTAATGAAGGTTTACGGTTGTTCTAAGAGTTATGAATCTCTGGAGAAACTTATTCTTGATCCAAAGATTGAAGCGGTATTCATCGCAACCCCGGCACCAGACCATTCAAGACATGTAATTGCTTCCCTTAAAGCTGGTAAACATGTTCTTTGTGCAGTTCCTGCTGCTATGACAATTGAAGAGTGTGCTGATATTCTGAATACTGTACAAAGAACGGGTCTTACCTATATGATGGCTGAAACAACTGTATACCAACAAGGAGTAATATCTGCCAAGAAGTTTTATAAAGAAGGTAAATTTGGAAATATATTCAGTGCTGCTGCTGAATATAATCATCCAGGTCTAGAAACACTTTTTTTTGAAAAAAACGGTAAGCCTACCTGGCGCCATGGTTTACCACCTATGAATTACCCAACCCATAGTACTTCATTCCTCATAGCTGTTACAGGTGAAAGGTTAACCCATGTAAGTGCTTTAGGATGGGGAGATGATAGCCCCTTACTTAAAAACAACCCGTATAAAAATCCTTTTTGGAATGAGACTGCATTCTTTAAAACAAATAGAGGTAATCCTTTTCGAGTAGAGGTAAACTGGAAAGGGGCACTACAGGGAGCCGAACGTGGTGAATGGAGAGGCGACAAGATGAGTTTTTACTATCCTCAGGGAGAGAATAAGGAATATATTGTTGTTAAGGTTGCCGATAAAATTGGTCAAGATGATGCTGGATTTAAGAGAGAAGAAAATATTGTAGAACCATACAAGGTGCCTTTATGGTGGCAGACTGACATGTTGCCCGAGCCCTTAAGGCATAATAGTGGACACAGTGGATCGCATACCTTTATTACTCATGAATTCATTGATTCTCTTGTAAATAATAGACAACCAGAAGTGAACATATATGAGGCACTTGCTTATACTGCACCAGGAATTGTGGCTCATCAGTCCGCACTCAAGGATGGAGAGTATATGAAGATCCCTAGTTTTGATAAGAAGTAATTGATAAGTAATCACTCGTGTCCGGTTTAAAATAAGAGAAAGAGGGGTCTGACAATGAGATTCTGCTAACGGATTATTTTGTGTTTGCAAACAAAATTCTATCTTGATGATAGAGTTTATTACAGATTGTACTAATGGCGACCTTAACCTTAAGTGTATAAGGCATTTAATAATTTTAGACTCAATTACATGAACAAGAAACCCAATAATAAGTTCATCAATCGCCGGAACTTTCTTGGTGCAGAGGGTGTTGCGGCTGCCGCTTTGGCCGTATCACCCCGTTTTGCTTTCGCCGGAGAGCCGACCTCAGACCGTAAGATCCGGATCGGTATCGTTGGTGGGAGATTTGGCGCAAGTTTTCAATTTCATGAGCATCCTAACTGTATCGTCGAAGCAGTAAGCGACCTGCACCCCGAGCGGCGTGAGCACCTGATGAAGGTGTACAACTGTTCAAAGAGCTATGAATCCTTGGAAAAGCTTATTCTGGATCCAAAAATTGAAGCGGTTTTCATTGCAACACCGGCTCCGAATCATGCACGTCATGTGCTTGCCACCCTTGATGTAGGAAAGCATGTGCTGTGTGCTGTACCTGCTGCATGGACCTTGGAAGAGTGTGACAAATTGCGGGATACAGTAAAACGTACCGGTCTAACCTACATGATGGCTGAAACGAGTACTTACATGCAAAATACAATATCAGCCAAAAAGTTTTATAAAGAAGGAAGCTTTGGACATATTTTCAGTGCGGCAGCGGAGTATAATCATTCAGGGATTGAGGTACTGTTTTACGAAAAGGGTAAGCCAACCTGGCGGCATGGAATGCCTCCCTTGCTTTATATCACCCATGGTACTTCATTCCTGATTTCGGTAACCGGCGAAAGGTTGACCCATGTGAGTGGTATGGGATGGGGAGATGACAGCCCCTTATTAAAAAATAACCCTTATAATAATCCCTTTTGGAACGGAACAGCATTTTTTAAAACCAATCTGGGTACCCCGTTTAGAGTTGAAACAAATTGGAAAGGGGCTTTGAGATCTGCTGTAAGGGCAGAATGGCGGGGAGATAAAATGAGCTTTTTCTCTGCGCCACAGGATGGCGGAGAGCATACTATAGTCCGTATTGCAGATACAATTGGTAATGATGATGCTGGATTTCAACATAAAGCAAATAATGTAAACACATACAGGCAGCCCTTATGGTGGAAGACTGACATGTTGCCTGAACCATTACGGCACAACAGCGGCCATGACGGCTCTCATACTTTTATTACGCATGAATTTATTGATTCTCTGGTGAATAATCGACAGCCGGAAGTGAACATATATGAGGCACTTGCCTATACTGCACCTGGAATTGTGGCACATGAATCTGCACTCAAAGGCGGCGAGTATTTGAAGATTCCGAATTTTGACGAGTAATCATTTTTTAATATTAAAGGAATAAATAAAGAGAAAAATTTAAAAATTAGCATAAAAGGTATCCTATTCATTAGTTCATCCTTTAAAAAAGAGGGGAAATAATCAGTCCAGCCTAATAAAAAGGAGAAGCAGGTATTCCAATGGCATTCTTTCATTACCAACGCAGCCATCGCCATTCTGAATAAGCTGCCATCAGGCGACTATGCAGTATGAGCGCATGTGTACGATCTTGGTCGTATGCCGGAAGATAAGCTGAAGGATAGTTGCGACAAAGGCAAAACATGGAATGTTGAAGATAAAGTGGGTCTTATTCAAGGTTAAACGGCGAAATGAAAGATGCCCATTGTTTTGAGGGTGCATTTGCTGTGCTTCCTGAAGGTGGGGCGTTTAAAATTTATAAGAATTAGGAGTATACTTTTAGCACACAAGTTAAAGGCTGGAAAAATAATATTGTACTATCAGGCGAGGTCTGGAGTTCATGCTATTGTTATAGAGGGAAAGACTATGGTCAGCATTACTAAAACCCTGATAATTTCCTAAACAAAACGAACAATTATGATGCGCTGTTTTTGGCTACGCAAACTAATGTTGCCTACGGCGACAAAGTGATCGGAACGAATCATACGCTCCCTTCTATGGAAGCCAAAATATACTGGGGGCTTATGGGTAGGTCAATTTTTTTTTAAAAATTGTACGTATAAGCGATTCATACTCCAAGCCAGTGCAGAAATTGGAAGATATGTGATTCGGTACGTGAAATTGACGGTTTTATGGGTCATAATGAGCAGGTAATACTGCATGTAAAGCGTTACGGGAGCTCTAAAAATTATTAGTATTAATATAGTAGGATTGGGAAGGAATTTTCCTTTATGAAAAAACTAAGTTGATGGGCAGGAAAAATTAAATATTCAGCACGTCTTTTTGGAAAAGTATTTGTTAAGATCAGTTCTTAATTAAAGATTAAAATTAACCTGTAAATCAATGACACTTAAATTCTTTTGTCCAAGATGGGGAAGTGAAGCCTTGGATTGGGATACTTTTTTGCAAAAAGTAATTAATGCCGGATATGACGGCGTCGAATATGGCATTGATAATGATATTTCAATTCATGAACTGGAGCAGGTATGGAAAAAAATAGATCAGTACGGGCTTTTAATTATTCCTCAGCATTTTGGTACTTACGACGCTGATTTTAATAAACATTATGATACCTATGCGGGTTGGCTGGAAAAAAT
>JBDNGV010000640.1:0-4029 GCA_041689125.1 Daejeonella sp. | reverse complement strand
TAATTCCCGATAAAAAATATCAGACATTTTATAATCATAATGCTGGCCAGTATGGACGATGATCTCTTCTATTAAAGGATTATTTTTTATATTGTAACTAAAAACCGCAGATTTTATAAATTGTGGACGTGCACCAATAACTGTAAGAATTTTAATCATACTCATTTCCTTAGTAAAAAGAGTTATATATTTTCTTTAATTTTATTTCTTCTACATTCCAATTAAACCGCTCTTTTACGGCATTTTGACCATTCAACCCGTATTCAAAACATAGTTCATTATTATCGAGCAGGAGTTCTATTTTCTCTGCCATCTCGATCGTATTCAATGGGTCAATAACAATTCCACATTTATACTCTATAATTAAATCATTCCACAAAGGAAAATCTGAGCAAATCAAAGGTAACCCAGCAGACATGTATTCGTAGAGTTTATTTGGCTGAGCCTCCAAATGGTTTGGGGCAGGCAAAAAATTTACTATACCAGCTTTAGACCGTGCTAATAGAGACTTAATACCAAGTCGGTCAATTTCACCGTAAAAATTTACAAATTTCCACCCGTCTAACTCTGAAATCTTTTCAAAAAGCGCTTCGCTATCAAATCTGCCCGCAAGATTAAGTCGATACTTTCCTTTTAAAATTCCAATGGTCTTTATCAACTGAATAATACCTCTCTCTTCGGTAATCACACCGATATAGGCAAGTTCGTTTTCACGATGTACGTTCGAATTGTCAGGAACCAGTTCATCTGCGAGTGGGAAATTGTTTAGAATATAGACTTTGTCTGAAAAACCTGAAAAGCGTTTCCCAATTGAAGGCGTTGCACAAGCAATTGCATCGACTTTGCCACAAATGAAATTTTCCAATTGGTAAAACGATTTTGATAGTATATTCCTGAAGATCAGTGGTATATATGTTTTCGTAAGAATTTGTTTATGAACATTTTCATGTACATCATATACGAGTTTAAACCCTTTAATTTTCCAAAAATAAGCAACTAGTAAAATTTCAGGATCGTGGAAATGCAAAATATCGGCATCCATTTTAGAAACTACCCTATACATTCTTATGACTGACAAAAACATTCGCTTGAAACGATTTTGAAATTTACCAATATCATTTATAGTTATGTGGTTAATTTCTTCAACTCCTTTATTATCTGCGACAACAAGATAAGTTTTGAACCATTTAGCAGTACTCCTGACTTCTTTATGGAAAATTCGAATATCAAAACGTGGATGTGCGGTCGTTATGTGCGCAACAGTTTTATTCATGAATTTTAACATTGAATACCTTTTCCCATTTCAACAAATTGTAAATCCGCCACTTAACCCGAGGATCCATTTTTGAAACCCCACCTTTGAGTGCTGGACCATCAAAAAAATGATCTACAATTCTACTGTTTTCCAACAATTCTAAAAATTCATTTTCTAGTGATTCAAACATCTTTAACTCAGGTAGTTCGAATCCATTCTTATTTTTTCTCCACACAACGGCATCCGGAATATCGTCTTGAATAGCCTTTCGTAAGATATACTTCGACCAACCTTTGTTAATTTTATATTTATAAGGTATTGAAAGACTATTAATGACATTTCTATAATCCAAGAATGGTAGACGAGTCTCTATGGCAAATGCCATAGAGTTTTTATCTTCATATCTTAATAAATGTGGAAGTTGTGTTGAAAATAATTCCTGTTTTTGCAACTTTTCAATGTTCGTGTAATTCGATGATAGTTCGCTTAATATTTCTGAACTGAGTTTATTGAGTGTTTCCTTTTTTAGAAAAAAACTTCGTTTTTTTATAAAATTTAAGCGTATTCCTTTGTTAGTAAAATACAAAATATATTTTAAAAGCTCCAAAAGTCCTAATTTTGAATGTCTAATAACCTGGACGAAAAATTTCACTCTGTCAAAACCTGTTAACCCTAAAAATAGCGATGGGTAGTACCGTTCATAACCTAGCAAAGTTTCGTCTCCGCCTTGACCATCTAGTAATACCTTACAATTTAGCTCACGCGCCTTTTTCATTAGTAAAAATTGCAATACAATTGAAGGACTTCCGAACGGTTCTTCTTGGCACCATATTACCTTGTCTATATTTTCTCTGACAGCCTCTGGCCCTCCGTCAATTTTTACTAGTTCAACCGGTAGATTTTTTATAAGTTCCTCAACAAAAGGAAGCTCATTAAACAACGGATCTTCGCTAGTTACAACATGGAAAGCCATGAACTTTTCACCAGTCTGTTCAAAATACATTTTCGATGCATAATGTGTAATGGCAGAACTGTCAAGTCCGCCGCTTAAACATGTACCAACTTTAACATCCGATCTTAACCTAATCTTTATTGCATCTAGAAATACCTTTTTAAATGATTCTATTGATTCTGATTCTGTTAAATTTTTAAAATCAAAATTCAAGGGCAGATCAAAATACTGATTAATCTTGTTACTTCCATCGGCTAAATTTATAGTCATCGAATGCGAAGGGAGTAACTTCTTTATACCTTTAAAAAACGTAGACTCAGTATGATCTTCAAGACCAACGGCCAAATAATCTACCATGTTACTTTCTTCTACAATATTTTTTTCAAAAAAAGGAAGGAGTTGTTTGATTTCCGAACCAAATACAAAATAATCTTTAGTAGAACAGTAATAGACTGGTTTTATACCAAATCTATCCCTACTTATAAAAACAACGTCCTTTTCCATATCTAACAGAGCAAATGCCCACATGCCATTAAAATGGCTGACGCATTCAATACCCCAATGGTCATATGCAGCAAGTATAACTTCAGTATCAGATTTTGATATAAATTCATAGCCGATTATCGAAAGCTCAGCTTTTAACTCGATGTAATTATAAATCTCTCCATTAAAAACTAATACGTAACGCCCCATATAGTCCATGGGCTGGCAGCCGTCATTTGACAGGTCTATTATCGCTAGCCTACGATGACCTAAACCGAGATTTTTATAAAAAAAATAACCAAACGAATCAGGACCACGATGCAAGATTAAATTGTTTGTTTGTTCAATTAAATCTTTGGGGACAGATTGTTGATTCTTGTTGATAATTCCGCTGATTCCGCACATAGACTTACGAATAATTTCTTATTTCCTTATTAAAAAAATTTTCAATTGCTAGTTGAAACCTTTTTAATTTCTTGTAATAAAAATCCCAGTTATCGTATTGATAATATGATTTAGGATGGGTTTTCATAATGACATGAAATTCCTCTACAGAAATGCCTAATTTTCTACAAAAATATTCTATGTCATTTTTTAAAAGCAAATTACTTTCATATAAAGGCTTTTGTAATTCCTTCAAAGCCTCATCTCGTGTCATCTGGTTGGTTACAATTAAACTAGAGTAATGTGGTTTACGCTTGTCAAGCCCAAATTTTTCAGGTAAATAATAGTTTTGAAAAAAACGAGTAAATACTGATTCCCCATGTTTTCTTCCATATTCCTTGAAGCCCAAAAGTTCAACCATTTCCTTAATTGCGTCTTCACGTATGTAAGGCATATAATTTAATGGTCTCAAAGTTTTCATTTTTTTTATAATGGGATAATAAAAATAATATTGAAAAAAATTGATTGTTCGATAGTTTTTTAACTTTTTATGACCAAATATTTTATGAATCGCTTTAAGATTAATAGAATCCATTGCGCTATTCTCCCAACTAACTGGCGGAACGATACCTTCGGTTGAGGTATTTCCTCCACTTAAGATATAATTAATGTTATTTTTAACAGCATAATGGTATAATACTGCAAAAAAAGCATGATCTTGTGGAATATCTTGATTAGCAATTCCTGATCTGAAATAAGCAAGTTGAAGGTCTTGCATCTCTTCCCAATCAATAACATAGGTATATAAATCGAAATTACAATATTTTACGACTTTTTCAATATTTGAAACCGCGATTTCACTATTCCATCCTGCATCTACATGCACAACCAATGGCCTTAAGCCAAACTCATGAATCTTTACTGCTAAATAAGAACTGTCTACCCCACCACTGAG
>JBDNGV010000639.1:0-2104 GCA_041689125.1 Daejeonella sp. | reverse complement strand
GGGCATTATTTTGAATTCTCTCAAATGGATGGTAGACCACTTGTCCGCTTTCCGTTTTCATAACCTTAAAGCTCTTTGTGCTTGCGATAATTCCATTCTTAGCACTATCCAAAATTATGGTTTGGCCATCTGTAAGTGTTAGAGTCGCTTTATTTCCTCCCGGAGGAATATCTTGAAAAATAGGGGTATAGGCAGTCTGGGATTGTGGTGCCAAGCTTGGTTTAAACCAGAAGTACAGGCCCGAACTTAGAAGAACGAGAATTGCAGCAGCAACTGAAATTCTTTTGAACCTAGAAGACCAGCTTATGTAAGTAACACCTACAATTTCTTCCTGTTGTTCATTGCTTTTTTGTTCTGCAGGAAAAATCTTATTAAGCATCTCCATGCTTTGATCAGAATTAAACAAAGGATCTGTCATTTCTAGATTATCCCACTCTTCTCTCATAAGCTCTTTCAACTTATCATCAGAAGTGGTTTTTATAATTTGAAATAATTCTTCCCTTTCCTTTATACTTGCTGTTTTATTATAATATTTTTTAAAAAGAAAAGATGTCCTAGTTTTTACTGAATGCATATTTTAAAAAAATGGGTATGAAAGTTATTCTAAACAACATATATGTAAAGACACCAAACAAATAAAAAAAGGGGGTATTGGATATTAAAAAAATATTACAATAATGAATATAAGTATCTCTTTTTTCAGATTAACCTGTACAAATGAAGTAATAGAACTTGTAGCTATCTGCAAATATTTCTTAACTGATTCATGGGAAATATTGAGTTTATTAGCTACTTCAATATATTTTAAACGCTCATGTCTACTTAGAAGATAGACCAATTGTTGTTGGGGTGGTAAATGATCGATCGCGTCATCCAGAAGGCTATGATAAATATTAATATTACTTTCAGGTGTAATCTCTCTAGCCGTATGTTCTTCAAATAATTGCTTTTGCTGTCGTTCCTTTGTCAGTTTTCTTAAGCAATTCAATGTGTGATTTTTTGAAATAACAAAAAGATATGCTTTAAAATTATGTACTCCAGCTAGAGCTTCCCTACTCAACCAAATTTTAAGAAATACATCCTGCACAATCTCTTCCGCAATAACAATTGAATTGGTAATCCGAAAAATGTGTACCCCTAATTGATTATGGTATTTTAAGAACAGATGCTGAAAGGCCTGCTCATTACCTTCCGATGCTTTTCTTAACAAATCATTCTCAGAATTAATATCAAAATTCGACATAAGAATACTATTTGGGAATTGAAAGTAACAAAAATAATATATAGCTGCAAATTTTTTTTATTAAAAAATGTGCCTGTAAAAGTATTTTTTTAGAATTTGGTTCTTCTAAATTTCCATTCAATCTTCAGCAATTTCAAAATCTGCACGATGCATGTTTCTATTTAATCGAAAAGGTAAGTTCATAAGTTACTTTACATATCGCACATTCAGCATCTGAATAACCACACCAACGCCATTTATGCTAACATCAAAATTCTTTGTAAGACTTTGGCACCATTATTTCATGCAGTTATAAGCCGACAATCATTCGGTCAAAAGAAATTATGAAATATATAGTAATACTTTTTGCATTGTCAGCTATTGTAGCCGGATGTAATGGAAATGCCAGTGAAAATGCCAGAATCAGTCAGGACTCGATCAGAATGGCTCATCAACTAGACAGCTTTAAGAGAGTTGCAAAAGCAGATTCAGTTGCTGCTGCGCTTGCAAAGGAAAGATTAAATACGAAAACTCAAGTTCAATCTTCCAGATCATCTTCAAGTTATGCAAATTCTTCCTCAAACTCAACGACTCAAACAGGTTCAACACCTCAGAAAAAAGGCTGGAGCTCAGCAGCAAAGGGAGCTGTGATTGGCGGAGTTATTGGTGCCGGAACAGGTTATGTAATTGGCAGAGATAGGGATAAAAAATCTGGCAGAGTGAATCAAAAATAAACCATATAATAAAGAACCTCGGGGCAGAGCCCCAGAGGTATTAAAACATTATTAACTGCTGAGTATGTACCTTTTTATATTCCTTTTCTTTTCCTTGAGACTTTACATAATTCTGAATTGTATTCTCATCTCCATGTTTCCCAACCGT
>JBDNGV010000638.1:0-1415 GCA_041689125.1 Daejeonella sp. | reverse complement strand
ACTGAGGGAGATTCTGCGAGTGGCTCCATCACCAAATCAAGAGATGTTATGACACAGGCGGTATTCAGTCTGAAGGGTAAACCCCTCAATTGCTATGGATTGACAAAAAAGGTGGTTTATGAGAATGAGGAATTTAATCTCCTCCAACATGCACTTAATATTGAAGACGGATTGGATAATCTTCGTTATAATAATATTGTATTTGCTACCGATGCGGATGTCGATGGAATGCATATTCGCTTATTGCTGATGACATTTTTCCTGCAATTCTTTCCTGACTTAGTTAAAGCTGGACATGTATCTATTCTTCAGACCCCTCTTTTCAGGGTAAGGAATAAGAAGGAAACGATTTATTGCTACAGTGATGAAGAACGACAAAGGGCTATCCATAAACTAGGAAATAAACCTGAAATAACACGTTTCAAGGGCTTGGGTGAGATATCACCTGAAGAGTTCGGTCTTTTTATTGGAGCGGATATACGGCTTGATCCTGTAATTTTATCAAAGGAACAGGGAATTAAGAGCCTTTTGGAATATTATATGGGTAAAAATACTCCCGACCGGCAACAGCATATCATACAGAATCTTCGAGTAGAGGTTGATTTTATTGCAGAAGAACAGTTGGCTGCTGCAGCAGTATTAGCTGAGTTAGAGTAATTATGCGAATTTTATTATGGCACTCAATTTGAAGTTTTGAACAAACCTGCATCTCTGCAAGATTTACTAATTTTAATTAAAGAAACCCAAAATTGGGTGTCAGAACAGATATGATACAGAAAAAAAATCTTTCCATATCATTTGAGGAATATTCTTCGGTTGATGAATTAAGTATTACTGATAAAAATCTTTGCCAGGAATCAGTGAAGGCAATGGCAAGTTCACATTCCCCTTATTCCGGATTCAGGGTAGGGGTAGCTGTACAACTCGAAAGTGGAAAGATAGTTTATGGAAGTAATCAGGAAAACGTAGCTTACCCATCCGGATTGTGTGCTGAGCGTGTTGCTCTGTTTGCCATTGGTTCTGCAGATCCAGACGATAAGATTATGAGTATGGCCATAACAGCCCAGACTGATCATTTTGAGATAAAAGAGCCTATTACTTCTTGTGGTGCCTGCCTTCAGGTTATGGCTGAATACGAAAAAAAGCAGTCGCGCCCAATAGTTGTTCTTTTTTATTGCCGAAATGGTTCTATTATCCGAACTGAAGGAATAAAAAGTTTGCTTCCTTTTGCTTTTGCAGAAACAAGACTTCAAAAATAATCGTAAATTGTATATTAGTGTAGTGTTTAATTTCATACCCAATTTGAATAGGATTGTTCAATAGATAGATTATTGAAAAATTTTGTTTGATCGTAATATTAATTAATGATGAAGAAATATCTATTTCTGCTTTTTGCAATACTGGTATCAGCCGGT
>JBDNGV010000637.1:0-11140 GCA_041689125.1 Daejeonella sp. | reverse complement strand
TTAAAAGTATAACAGAAGGAATTCTCAGGCGATCGGAAAGAATATTGAAGATGTAAGATATTATTGTAACAACACATAATATAATTAAAACTTGGTAAGTATCTATGATCATTTTCTTAGCTGAATAGTATAAAACTTATTCTTGTTTAAATTATATTTTTTAGAGGAGAATTAAGAAAATAATTAAGGGTTTGGAAAATATTAATGCTGTAATTTCAGGTTTATCAAAAAGAGTCAAATTTCAATATAGTTTATATAATGGCTTTCATCGATTTGGAGCAATTTAGACAAAATGGAGATGATTAGGAGTTTATCTTTTATTAAATAGAATCCGCTGAGGCAGTGAGTCGAGTGCAAAATATTGATGATCAACAACTCGTCCTTTTACACTCACAATCCTAAAACCTGAACTGTCCGCTCCTAGAGGCCTTCCTACAGGCCCGGTAGTAATCATTTCTAGTTCACCTGCCTTTCCATAGGAATTACGATGGTAATGGCCTGCAAAAACTTGTTTTACACCATACTGTTGAAATAATTCAAGATAAACTTTGCGACGAACTAAATTGATATTAAAATACTCATCAGGCTCATTGGGGTCTTTCAAGAAAAGAGAATGGTGCATAAATACCATAATATTTTTTGCACCTGATTTTTTTGCCTTTTCCAAGTTGATTCTCAACCAGGATTCCTGTGCAGCGGCTTCAGCTGGAGCTAGTGAAGGATCTTTGATTAAGGATGAATTAATAATAATTCCAACCATGTTACCAGAGCGGAAAGTATAGCGATCATCCCCAAAATGTTGTTTATAAAGTTCTAGGCTTTTAGGTGTTGGAACATTTTCAACATCATGATTGCCTGATACACTATACAATTTAATTGAAGGATCCAGTTTTGCTGCAATCCTCTTATATTCAGCAATCTGTGCAAGATCACCAGGTTTATTTACCAGATCGCCACATATTACAACAAAAGCAGGCTTTAAACGATTTGACTCGGCAATCGCCTTTTCCATATTTACTGTTTCCCTGCTAAATTCCTTATTGGCATTAAAAAAACCAAATTGGGTATCTGCCATTTGAAAAAATGTATAGGGTTTTGATGAGCAGCCAGCTATCAATATAATAATCAAGATAGCGACTGAATGTCCGGGATAAAAAGTTCTTTTCATATTTATTTTATTATTAATTTCTTGAGGTCGGTGACAACACCGACTTCAAGAATGTCGAAGGCAAATTTTAGGCGAGTGGTGAAAACAGCAACCGCAGGAAAATCATATCGAACTCCCGATAATTTCATCAAGTCGGATTCATCAATTGTAAATATCTCTATACAATATGACTCAGCAAAACATTTATATAATCATTACGTTAAATTAATGTTAAAAAGTTTTGGAATGGTTAAGAGAACATCTTATTACCTGATCAAATTAAAAAAAATCTAAAAAATCCTTGGGAACTGCAGCATTAATAAACCGTATATTTTGTGTTGACCTTAATTTCTTAACTTGCACCCGCTAACCAAAAAAAGATTAAAAATGAATGAAGTATATATCATCTCGGCGGTAAGAACTCCTATTGGGAGTTTTGGAGGCACATTATCGAGTCTTTCTGCCACCGCTCTGGGAGCAGTTGCAATCAAAGCTGCGGTTGAACGTGCCGGTATTAGAGCCGAGCAAGTACAAGAAGTATACATGGGAAATGTTTTGTCGGCTAATCTCGGTCAGGCGCCTGCCACTCAAGCTGCAAAATTTGCCGGTCTACCGGATATGCCAGCAACAACAATCAATAAAGTATGTGCTTCCGGAACCAAGGCCATTATTATAGCTTCTCAAAGTATCGCATTAGGAGAAAATGATATTGTTATTGCAGGTGGAATGGAAAGTATGAGCAATGTGCCTTATTACCTAGACAAAGCAAGAAATGGCTATCGTTTGGGTAACGGTCAAATTATTGACGGATTGGTTAAAGATGGTTTATGGGACGTTTACAATGATTATCACATGGGTTCTGCAGCCGAATTATGTGCAACTGAATGCAAAATCAGCCGTGAAGATCAAGATGCTTTTGCTATTGAATCTTATAAACGATCACAATCTGCACAAGCAAATGGTAAATTTAAAAACGAAATTGTACCTGTTGAAATAAAGGATCGTAAAGGAGAAATAAGCCTTATTGAGCATGATGAAGAGATCAATGCAGTAAAATTCGATAAAATTCCTTCACTAAAACCAGTATTTAAAAAGGATGGTACAGTAACTGCTGCTAATGCGTCCACATTAAATGATGGAGCAGCCGCATTAGTTTTGATGAGTAAAGCAAAGGCCGATGAATTAGGGATAAAACCACTCGCCAAGATCATATCTTATGCCGACGCCCAACAAGCTCCAGAGTGGTTTACTACAACGCCATCAAAAGCAATTCCAAAAGCACTAGAACGTGCCGGAATCAAGGCTTCTGAAGTTGATTTTTACGAGATTAATGAAGCATTTTCAGTGGTTTCTCTTGCAAATAACCAAATTCTGGAACTTGACCCTGCAATAGTAAATGTAAATGGAGGTGCAGTTTCCATGGGACATCCTCTTGGAGCCTCAGGTGCACGGATTGTTATAACTTTGCTGAACGTACTTCAACAAAATGGCGGAAAGATTGGTGTTGCGGGTATCTGTAACGGTGGCGGTGGAGCAAGTGCAATCATCATTGAAAATATGCAATAAAGGGAAATGAGGCAGCTTTTTATAATTTTTCTTTTGTCTGTGTTTATTCTGAAGAACGCCGAAGCTCAGCATTCTTCCGGTAATAAAAACAAGCAAACTATGCTAGATCTTCAGGATAGTCTTCAGATTCTAAGTTATAAAATGATTAATGACAGCATTGAACCTGAACGCTATAATGCCAACTACAAATTCATCAAAACACTTGTTAATACATTAAAAATACCTTATTCATTCAATTTTCAATTCGATTCACTTAAAACCGTATCGATCCAATCATCTTCAGATAAAAGATTCAGAATATTCAGCTGGCATATAATGAATGATGATGGCAGTTATCGCTATTATGGTACAATTCAGATGAATAATCCTGATGGCAAGCTGCAAATGTTTCCATTGGTTGACTATACCCCTGCAATAAAGAAGCCTTCAGACACAATCACTACAAATGAAAGATGGTATGGAGCTCAGTATTACCGCATTATATCAGTGCTGAATAATGTGCAGACTCCATATTATGTTTTACTGGGCTGGAAAGGAAATACAGTCAAGTCCACAAAAAAAGTGATCGAAATACTTCACTTTAAAGATGGGAAAGCTTATTTCGGGATGCCGGTGTTCGATGGAGAGAAAGAACAGCCTTTAAAAAAGCGTGCTATCTTTGAGTATGATCGGCGTGCATCTATGGTCTTGAATTACGAGCCATCAATTAGCACCTTAGTTTTCGATCATCTTGCTCCTCCCGATCCGAAATTAAAAGGAAGATTTGAACTCTACGGTCCCGATTTCTCCTATGATGGTTTTCGACTTGTTAACGGCAGATGGAAATTTGTTCAGGATCTGGAACTGAAAAATACTCCTACAGATCAGGATGATAATTTCAATGATCCGAGGAAGATGAATTAAAAGTTTTACGTTGTAGTTTATACGTTATACATCTTCGATACCTAAACCTCATTAAAGAGTGGATTTATAGATACAAACTAATAACTGGTTATCTGTAACAATGAATGTATCTAGGGTGAAACCGCCTGCATCAATAATCCTGAAATGTAAGCCCCATAGGTCCCGATTACATAACCGAAAACAGCTAATAAAACGCCTATAGGAGCTAATGAAGGATGAAATGCGCTTGCCACTACAGGTGCCGAAGCCGGGCCCCCAACATTAGCCATGCTTCCAACAGCCAGAAAGAAAAATGGTGTTCTTGTTAATTTTGCAACTATAATTAAAACAATAGCGTGAATAGACATCCAAATTAAACCAACGATTAATAATCCAGGGTTCTTAAAAATTGCCATAATATTCATTTGCATTCCTATTGTTGCGATCAGCACGTATAAAAAAACACTAGCCAGTCGGGAAGCTCCAACACCTTCGAGGTTCCTGACCTTCGTAAAGGAAAGCAGCATCCCAAGGGTGGTAGCAATAATTATGATCCAGAAAAATCCGGAGGTTAAACTAAGAGTGCTCAACTGAGGTGCATTTATACTTATCCAAGGTGCAATAATATCTGCTCCAAAGTGTGCAATGCCCGTTATTCCAAATCCAACAGCAAGAATCTTAATGATATCTTCCATCTTAGGAATTTTCATAATACTTAACTGGTAGCTCTCAATTTTTTCTTTTATATCAGTAACTGACTGATCTTTAGCTTTTAAAAATTTATTAATTTCAACGTTCTTTCCAGCTGCAAATAGCAAGAGTGCCATCCAAACATAACCTACAAATACATCCAAAGCAACCATGGCCGAAAAAACATCGGCACTTGGTTTAAATACCTCATACATTGCAGCCTGATTTGGTCCGCCCCCTATCCATGCCCCTGCAATTGTACTTAAACCTCTCCATATTGCATCAGCGCCTTCACCACCAACTACTTCAGGAGCAACTAGCGAAACTAGATATACAGCAATCGGGCCACCAATAATTATACTGATTGAACCGCAAATAAACATCAAACCGGCTTTCTTTCTTAACTTCCAAATCTCTTTTAAATCTAGACTCAGAGTAAATAAAACTAAACTGGCAGGAAGAAGATATCTCGACGAAACCGTATAAAGAGCTGATTCAGAGCCTGATATTACACCTGTTGAATTTAATAAACCAGGAATAAAATAGCATAAAAGAATTGGAGGTACAAAAGTATATAGGTTTTTAAAGAAAATATTCTTGCTTTGTGAAGACCAAAATACAAATCCAAGGATACTCATTAGAATTCCCAAAAGAACAGCATCATTCGTAATCAAAGAAGTTTTTTCAACCATTACAGTAGATTTATAATTATTTACAAATAATATAAGTCGGCAATTTTAGTAAATTTTAATTATAATTGAACTTTTTACTCCTTTTAAAACTAATATAGTTAAGGCCTGACCCAATTATAAATTCTAAACAACCAATTATTATTATTTGAACGTATGGAAATACAGCAAAAACAGCTTTTTGGACACCCAAGAGGGTTATATGTACTTTTTCTTACCGAAATGTGGGAAAGATTCAGTTTTTATGGAATGAGAGCCCTGCTCGTACTCTTCCTTGTTTCATCTGTAAAGGGAGAAAATCCCGGCTTTGGATGGACTAGTACCGAAGCCTTAAAGCTGTACGGCATTTATACTTTCCTTGTCTATTTATCCTCAATTCCTGGAGGAATCCTTGCTGATAAATTAATCGGACAAAAGAAAGCGGTGATCCTTGGAGGGTTGCTACTGGTAGCCGGCCATAGTATCCTTGCATTTCAATCATTAATTACTTTTTATATTGGGCTAGGTCTCATCATTGCTGGTGTTGGATGCTTAAAACCTAATATTTCGACCATGGTTGGAGGACTATATCCAAAAGGTGATGATCGCAGAGATAAAGGATTTACGATTTTCTATATCGGAATAAATACCGGAGCTTTTTTAGCAGGCATCATAATTGGCTATGTCGGGGAAACCATGGGTTGGCATTATGGATTCGGACTGGCAGGAATTGGAATGGCAATCGGACTTATAGTGTTCATTTTAGGAAGTAAATATTTAAAAGGAGTTGGTGAAGCCACCAGGGAATTATCTGCTGCTGATCAGGAAACAATTTCAAAACCGCTTACAAGTATTGAAAAAGACCGGATAAAAGTCATGCTGCTTTCGTTTTTAATGATAATCGTTTTCTGGGGTGCCTTTGAACAGGCCGGTGGATTAATGAATCTATATGCCTCAGAAAAAACTAATCGCATGATTGACTTCATGAACTGGACAGTGCCAGCAACCTGGTTTCAATCGGTGAACTCGTTCTTTATAATTACTCTCGGGATTCCGATAGCAGCATTCTGGTTTAATCGCAAGAAAAGCGGTAAGGAAGCATCTTCAATCTTTAAAATTGCTATTGGTGTGATTATCATGGGCTGGGGATTTTTATTCATGTCGGCAGCCTCAATTCAATATCAAAATGATGGCGCTTCAGCCATGTATTGGCTTATTCTCGCTTACCTGTTTCATACTATTGGAGAACTTAGTGCATCTCCTGTCGCATTATCATTTATTACCAAACTTGCACCAATGAAATACGCATCAATTATGATGGGTGTATTTTTCGCTGCTACCGGACTTGGTAATTATGTAGCCGGATGGGTTGGTGTATGGTCACAAACTGCGGGTGAACTCGAAATATTTACTGGAATTGCCATATTCTGTACCCTAATCGGAGGGATAGTGATTGCCATCCTTAAGCCATTAAAAAGACTTGCACATGGTGCTGAAGACTTTTCACAGGAAACTATGACCGGAGCCAAATCTGAATAATAGACAATTTTTAAGAATAAAAATGAAGAGAGAGGTACCGAACCTATCTCTCTCTTCATTGAAAGCAGTATATTCGCAAATCAATTCTGTATTAGTGTTATCAGATAGCATCGTCATAATTCCAACCTATAACGAAAAGGAAAATATCGAAAATATCATCCGAAAGGTATTTTCTCTGCCTGATGTATTTCATATTCTCATTGTTGATGATGGATCACCTGACGGTACTGCCGAAATTGTCAAAAGTCTACAGGAAGAATATGCAAATATGATTCATATCGAGGAGCGGGAAGGCAAACTCGGATTGGGAACTGCCTATATTCATGGATTTAAATGGGCTCTTGAACGAAATTACGAATACATTTTTGAGATGGATGCAGATTTTTCTCATAATCCTGAAGATCTCATCCGCTTAAAAACTGCCTGTATTGAAAATGCTGATTTAGCGATTGGTTCTAGATATATCAGAGGTGTGAATGTAGTAAACTGGCCTATGAGCAGAGTGCTTATGTCCTATTTTGCTTCTGTTTATGTTAGATTAATTACAAGAATAAATATTCAGGATGCAACTGCCGGTTTTAAATGTTACCGGCGCAAAGTGCTTGAAACTATCCCTCTGAATAAAATTAGTTTCATTGGCTATGCGTTTCAGATTGAGATGAAATTCACTGCGATCAAATATGGCTTCAATGTGGTGGAAGTTCCGATTATCTTTACCGACAGAACTGAAGGAACCTCCAAGATGAGTACGAAGATATTCCGGGAAGCCTTTTTGGGAGTGATCCAAATAAAATTAAACAGCTTTTTCCGGAAGTATAATTAATCAGGCTTTAGTTCAGAATGTTAAGAAATTAACCACATAAGATTTATATTTACTCTATATTAATCATTCCAAAAGAACCCCAATAAATTATCAAAACCTATGAATGAAAATCTTGACCCCGCAGAAGATAACCTTTCACCTGTAGAACGGGAGATTGAGAAAGTTCTGCGTCCACAGGTTTTTGAAGATTTCACAGGTCAGCATAAAATTCTGGCGAACCTTCGCGTATTTGTACAGGCAGCCAAACAACGTGGTGAAGCATTAGATCATGTTTTGCTACATGGCCCCCCCGGATTAGGGAAAACAACCCTCTCGCATATTATTGCCAATGAAATGGGGGTCAATATCCGTATTACCTCCGGGCCTGTTCTGGATAAACCAGGAGATCTTGCGGGACTACTAACCAATCTTGAAGAAGGCGACATCCTTTTTATAGACGAAATCCACCGTTTAAGTCCTCTGGTTGAAGAATACCTCTATTCGGCCATGGAGGATTTCAAAATCGATATCATGCTCGAGACAGGCCCCAATGCCCGTTCAGTTCAGATTTCATTAAATCCTTTTACTTTAGTCGGAGCAACCACACGCTCAGGTCTTCTTACAGCACCTTTGCGAGCCCGTTTTGGAATCAACAGCCGCTTAGAGTATTATGATGCCAAATTATTAACTACCATTGTTCAGCGCTCAGCACAGATTCTAAAAACTGAAATCTCGGATGAAGGATCCTATGAAATTGCCCGCAGAAGTCGTGGTACACCCCGTATTGCCAATGCACTTTTACGCCGAACCAGAGATTTTGCACAGATCAAGGGCACAGGGAATATCGATACTGAGATTGCAAAATATGCTCTGAATGCGTTGAATGTGGATGAACATGGCCTCGATGAGATGGACAATAAGATCCTGCTTACTATTATCGATAAGTTTAAGGGAGGGCCAGTTGGTCTTAAAACTATTGCCACAGCTGTTGGTGAAGAAGAAGGAACCATTGAAGAGGTATATGAGCCCTTTCTGATTCAGGAGGGTTATATTATGCGTACCTCAAGAGGCAGAGAATGCACCGAGGCAGCCTACAAACATTTAGGCCGAATAAAATCAGGAGGCAGCAACACCTTGTTTTGAACTGATTATTGATATATATTTATTCTAAAATAGAAATCAAATTGGATCAGAAAATAATTAACCTCTACGACGAATACACCCACAAACCCTTAAGCCGTAAGTCGTTTATGAACCGCCTGGTAAAGCTTACCGGGAGCGCTGCTATGGCTATGTCGGCATTATCAATGCTGGAAGTAGGTTATGTGCAGGCAGAAACTGTTTCTGAACTGGATGAAGACTTAATTCTGGATGATATTTCCTATCCCGGTGATGATTGTACCATGAAGGGCTACCTTGCCCGCCCAAAAGGCCGTGGCAAATTTGGAAGTGTGGTAGTTATTCATGAAAATCGAGGCTTAAATCCGCATATAAAAGATATAGCACGTCGTGTGGCGAAGGCAGGCTTTATTGCTCTTGCTCCAGATGCTCTTTCACCTTTTGGTGGCACACCTGCAAATACAGATGAAGCTAGAGGTATGTTCAGTAAAATTGATGCTACAAAAAACCTGAATAATTTTCTGAATGCACTAGACTATCTTAAATCCAGAAAAGAAAGCAATGGAAAAACCGGCTGTGTCGGATTCTGCTGGGGTGGTAGAATGACCAATCTACTCGCCGTAAATTCAGCATCCCTAAATTCAGCTGTTGCTTATTATGGCGGACAACCTGAAGCGGCAGATGTTCCAAAAATAAAATCTAAATTAATGTTGCATTATGCAGGAATGGATGAACGTGTCAATGCAGGAATTCCAACCTATGAAGCTGCATTAAAGGCCGCAGGTAAACATTACCAGCTTTTTATCTATGATGGTGTACAACATGCATTCAATAATGATACCGGGGGTGAGCGTTATAACGCCGATGCAGCAAAACTTGCATGGGGAAGGACACTGGAACTTTTCAATAAAACGATTAAATAAAAAAGGGACTGATCCGAATGGACAGCCCCTTTTTAAAATTTTAATTGATTTTAATATAAAGTAAACTCTACTCTTCTGTTATCCTGACGACCTATGGCAGTTTTATTCGTTGCAATTGGCTGACTTTCACCATATCCTATTGCTTCGATACGTGAAGAATTAGCTCCCTGACTTACCAAGTAAGATTTGACAGACTCTGAACGGTCTTTAGAAAGTTTCATATTTGCAGCATCGCTTGCTACATAATCTGTATGTCCTGCTAATTTCAGACTGAAGTCTTTGGATTTCAATAAGTCGGCAACTCTGTTCAAAGTTGGATATGAAGTTGAACGTAAAGTTGATTTACCAAAATCAAATTCCAGATTACGAATTGCATCAGCAACTATTCTTCTGTCTTCTTCGGTAACTACAACACGAACTGGATTGACTACAGTTGTTGTTGATGTTACTTTAATTTCACAACCAGCACCATCAACCTGTATTCCTACCGGTGTATTCGGACATCTATCAAAGTAATCAGAAACACCGTCCTTATCGCTATCATTCAGATAACGCATTCTTTCCTTATTCATTTCTTCCATACGCGCTGCATGCATAGCTTTGTCCGCATCAAGGCTCGCCTGAAGTGCTGCATTTCTGGTGATATAATCATCCTGTAAGGCCGCAACGGGGTTATAAGAAGATAATTGAGTTTTTGAACTCTTTCCTAAAGCAAATTCAAGCCCGATATGTGAATAAGAGAATTTATCGTTTTGAATCCCTGCATAGTATCCATCCATGTTGTCTCCATCAACAAAATTCATGGTATATCCCATATCCAGATTAATTGAATTCGAAATACCGAACTTAATTCCAAATCCTATAGGTATATAGGCGTTCCTAATATTTTCACCGGCTCTAAATTTCGTCTCCACTCCTGCATTATTTTTTTGAGTTATTTCGTAACCCATTATACCGTATCCCGCAGTCATATATGGTCTTACCACATTTACACGATTCATCCAGTAAATATTAGCAAGAGTTAAATTCGCACTTAAGCTTGCAGCATAAGAGAGTTTGGTTTCATAAGAAGCAAACGGACTTACAGGCGGCAGCCCGTTATCCCAGTTTCTACTATTATCTGCACTCAGTTTTCCGGCTAAAAAGTCGGCCTGAATTCCTAATGCAGGTAAAATTTGATTTTTTAAGGTAGCTCCATATCCAAGATCGGCTTTCCATTTTGTAAAATCGTTCTGTCCGCTGATCACCGTAGGTGCTAGAATACCAGCGTTAACCCCAAAGGACCAAGTATTGAATGCCGATGAACGTGAGAATAGTTTAGGACTCTCGGATTTCTCTTGAGCATTTGCGCTGGCCGTAACAATTAAGCTTAGAGCTAGCGCTGATAATTTTAGAAAGTGTGTTTTCATAATAGATGTTTATTTTGATAATTTAATGCAAATGCTGTACCATAAAGAGAAATAGGAGTTTTAATTGATCTTAATGCTAATCTGAACCAATGAACCTAGTATTCTTATTTCCTATCTTTGGACTAAATAATGGTCAATAAGTCACAATACTCAAAATTTATAAAGAATGAAGCCCTTAAACTTGGCTTTCAGTTTTGTGGCATTTCTAAAGCCGGTTTTCTCGAGGAAGAAGCCCCAAGGCTAGAAAATTGGATAAAAAGTGGTTTCCATGGCGAAATGAGCTATATGGAGAATTATTTTGATAAACGCTTGGATCCGCGAAAACTTGTTGAAGGTGCCCGTTCCGTCATTTCACTCTCTCTAAATTATTTTACCGATCAGCAACAGGAAGATTT
>JBDNGV010000636.1:0-4292 GCA_041689125.1 Daejeonella sp. | reverse complement strand
TTTTTGTTTATACAAAAATTCCCCGGTTTGTAGCCGGGGAATTAATCAGTGCGGATGAAGGGACTCGAACCCCCACGCCGTGAAGCGCCAGATCCTAAGTCTGGTGCGGCTACCAATTACGCCACATCCGCATTGTTAGGATTCTTTTCCAAATTTTTCCGGAATCTGAATATTGTCATTGGCTAACCCTATTCGTCATAATTCCAGTATATTTAGGTCGGCAAAAATAACGTTTTTCTATCTAACTACAAAATGATTTATGCTTATTGTTTAAGTAAATCATTTTATGGATGACCTAATGATCGCAAATAAGCAGGACTTAGAAGAAGCCTACTACCATACCAAGAGAACATTTCACCATCAACAATAAAAACCTGGGTATCAGGAAAAATTCTTTTAAATTCTTTAACATGCTCACCCTTAAATGGATATGGTTCGGAAGAAAGAAAGATACATTCTGGCTTAAGATTTATTAGCTGATCAATTGTAATTTCGGGATATCGATCAACAGTGATCACATTTTCAAAACCAGCCCTGCTTAAAATATCATCGATAAAAGTTTGTTTCCCTGCCAGCATGTAAGGATCTTTCCAAATTAAATAGACTGCCCTGGCACTCTTCTGCTTTATATTTAAATTCAAAAACTGCTCATTGATACTCCGTGCAATTGCATTTGCCTTCTCTGACCTCGCAATCAATTCACCAATTTGTTTGATCATATCAATCGCATCGGGTAGAACCTGTATATCGCTCATCCATACTGGAAAATCCTTCATCAAACTTTCAATCTGCGTTTTGTCATTCTCCTCTTTGTTTCCAATGATAAGATCCGGCCTTAAGTCGTAAATCTTGTTAAGATCCAGTTTTTTGGTACCGCCAACCTTGATTGATTTCTTGAATTTTTCCGCGGGATGAATACAAAATTTTGTAATTCCAACTACTTCCCTATCCAACCCAAGATCAAAGAGCAATTCTGTTTGGGATGGAACCAAGGAAATAATTCGTTGAGGAGGATACGGAACGGAAATAAGCCGTTTCATCTGATCGGTAAATGTGTGCTTTTGCATACTTTTACAAAGTAAGCTATTTTTAATAAATGCCTAAACGTATTCTATATTTTCTGCTGTTAATATCACTTACAGGATATATTTTGATTGGTTATTATATTAACAGATCAAATTTTCCGCATCTCATCACTATATACGGCTCCTTATTTCTTATTGCTTATCTTCTTCAAAAACATTGTACACCGAATAATTTCAAGGTGCTGTTGTTGAGTGGTATACTCTTTCGATTTTGCCTGATCTTTTCTGTCCCTGCTCTTTCTGATGATTTTTATCGTTTTGTTTGGGATGGAAGAATCCAGCATTTAGGGATTAACCCCTTCGATTTTACACCTGCTCAAATTATTAAACAGCATTCTGACCCATTACTTCAAAATATCTTTCCTTATCTCAACTCCCCTAACTATTACAGCGTCTATCCACAATTTTGTCAGTCAGTTTTTAAAATTGCCTCAAGCATTGGTGGCGATAATCTTTACCATGCAATAATTGTTTTAAAATCTGCCATCTTCCTATCTGAACTGGGAACTATCCTCCTTTTAAAAAAACTTCTTTCGGCAAGGAACAATGCCCAATCTCTCCAACTAATCTATGTTCTGAACCCGCTGGTAATAATAGAACTCAGTGGGAACATTCATTTTGAAGCATTTATGATCGTATTTATGCTACTGGCAGTCTGGCTGATCAGCAAGCAGAGATATATCAGTTCGGCTATTGCATTTTCTCTGGCCATTCAGACGAAATTACTTCCTTTAATTTTCATCCCATTACTAATCAAAAAAATAGGTATAAAAAAAACAAGTATTTACGCAATTGTTTGCCTAATAGTCACCCTGCTCCTGTGTCTGACATTGCTTAATACTACAGAACGTTTCCTTCATTTTGCAGAAAGCCTCAGACTGTATTATGGTAAATTTGAATTTAATGGAAGCTTTTATCTGATGTTCAGATCTATTGGCCAAGGGATTCTGGCTTATAATCCAATAGCTGTGTTGGGTAAGATTATGATCGTTTTCGCCCTATCAGGAATGATCTGGGTTTATTACCGAAAATTTGAGCTTTTAGAAGGCATTTTCTGGCTCCTGACCATTTATCTTTCATTCTCTGCGGTAATACATCCTTGGTATCTCACACCCCTAGTAGCACTTTCCGCCTTTATCAAATTTCGATTTGCTCTGATTTGGTCAGCCTTAATTCCCTTGAGTTATTATACCTACAGTAAGACCCCTTACAGTGAAAACTATTATATTACAGGAATTGCATATCTTATCGTTTATGGATTCCTTTTATGGGAGTTTAAAAGAAAGGCCTCGCCGCAAGCTAAAAAGCAAACTTAGCCTGCTGCTTATTATTCATCATAGAAATCCTGCAAAGCACCAAAGTAATTCAGATTCCAGCCTTCAATCATATCATCGATATCAGAATCAGGGATATTGGTATGTCTGAGTTCAACGGAAGTGCCATTTTTGTCAGGATGGAGAATAAATGTCACAATTGATTCTTCAGGTCGATCTCCAAAATACCATTGCTGAACAATTTTTTTGTTTTCTGTAAACTCAATATTTTTCCCGGATATACTATCATCCCAGAGAGAGAACTCTGATTCAGGTTCTGTACTCATAATCGCTTCTGCACCAGTCCATAAAGAAATCGTTAGTGGATTGGTTAGCGCCAGATAAACCTCTTCTGGACTAGCCTGAATGAGATAATATTTTTTAAAATCTTTCATGATTGAATAGTACAAATCTAATACAATTGACCCGATAATTTTACAATGCAGGATATTCAAATAGCAATGAAGTCGACTAAGCGCACATCAAAATATGTGAAAATCACTTTTTTATTTTTTTTAGCAACATTATGTAATAGCTGTCGTCATATAATCTAGTTAAGCAATAGGAAATTCGCAATCTATGGTAAGTCAGGATCAAAAAAATAGCATTCAGCCGATTAACCCAGAGCGCAGACCTATAACTCTGAGATTAAGTTTTGTAAAGGATTCTGTTCCCCATCTATTAGATGTACTCGATTTTGTGATTGAAAAACTTGAATTTATTCCAACTGAAAAAGTCTATTTAAGAGATGGACCGAAAAATGAGCCGATTGAATTGAAAGATAGTAATGGCACTTTACTAACCTTGATCATGCAACAAATTGAAAATAGGCCTGAATTTACATATATCAATTTCATACAGATGATTATCTGAGGGATTACCACAAATATACCCATGCCGGTGTGGAGTTTATTAGCAGGCCCGAATATACCGATATAGGCCTTAGGGTTGATTTTTTAGGACATAAAGAAAATCGATATACCTTATTGGAAGAAAGAATATACACAGATACCTAGAAATTAAGGAAAATGAAATATTCACGTGTACTTAAAAATAATAATCAGATCTTAAGCGAGGCCGTAAAACAAGCTTATTATCCGGAGCACATAAGCAACTTTTCAATAAAAATGGTGTTCAGCGGTAATTCCTCTTATAATATCGGAAAAAGACATTTGAACTTGTTTCCGGATAGTTTCCTAGCTCTGAATCAGGGTACTACCTATTCCAGCAAAGTAGATTCAAATATACCGGTGAATACACTATCAATATCCTTTGCACCTGAGTTCTTGAATGATTTTTATGGAACCCAAAATAAAAGCATGACTACGTTGTTGGAAGACCCTTTCAACCACAATAATCAATCTGAAAATTTCTTTCTAGAAACAATCTATCCTTTTGCTGGAGATATGAAGTATAATATTCTCCACCTTAAAAACCAGATTGAACAGGATTTTTCTAATGATCTTCTTATTAACGAGTACCTGCATCATTGTTTAATCAACTTCTTTAAAATCTATCATAAGGAGGTTTCCAATAAATCTGAAAATCTGAATTTTCTAAACAAAAGCACAAAGTTTGAAATTCTTAAACGCCTCACATTTGCTAAAGAGTACATCTCTAGTAACTACAATAAAACATCAATCTGGAAGATATTGCGCAGACTGCCTGCTTATCTGTAAACCATTTATTGCGCACATTTAAACAGGCTTATAAAATATCTCCGCATCAGTATCTAATAAAAGTGAGAATTGACAGGTCTAAATATCTTCTCAGAAACACCAGGTATTCACTGAACGAAATAGTAGAAATCGTTGGATTTGAATGTCCAAGTTCATTTATAAGACTTTTCAAGGCAATGAATACTACCACTCCAGGAAAATACCGTCTGAACCTT
>JBDNGV010000635.1:0-10444 GCA_041689125.1 Daejeonella sp. | reverse complement strand
CATCCCGGACTTGATCCCTATGTCATCCCGGACTTGATCCGGGACATCCCGGACCATGATCCCTATGTCATCCCGGACTTGATCCGGGACTATTGCGCAGTCCAGCCCCCATCTACAGGCATTGAAGTCCCTGTTATCATCGAAGCATTTTCTGACGCTAAAAACAAGGCAAGCGCTGCGATTGCATCAGGGCTGACAAATTTTTTGACTGCATGTTTTTGCAAAATATTTTTCTGGATTATTTCGTTTTCTGGAACATTCTGCTGTTTTGCCAGATCACTGATTTGCTTTTCTACCAATGGAGTTTTCACAAAACCCGGACAAATAGCATTCACAGTTATTCCAAAGGCTGCACCCTCAAGAGCAAGTGTTTTTGTCAATCCGATAAGACCATGTTTAGCAGCTACATAGGCAGATTTGTTTTCTGAAGCCACCAAACCATGTGCAGAGGAGATATTAATTATTCTTCCCCATTTATTGGCCTTCATATCCATCCAAACTGCCTGAGATGTACAAAAAGCTGCGGTCAGGTTAACTCCAATAATATCATTCCATTTATTCAATGGGAAATCTTCAATAGGCGATACATATTGAATTCCGGCATTATTCACCAAAATATCTATTTTACCTAGATTAGCATTTGCCTCTTTTACCATCAATGAGATCTCATCAGGATTAAGCAGGTTTGCCGAGGAGAAAAAAGTATCGATTCGATTTTCCTTTCCAATCTCAGTGGCTATCTCAGCACCATCCTCCTCCAGTCCATGAAAAACAAGATTGTAACCGGATTTTGCGAATTCTTTTGCAATAGCAAGACCAATTCCGCTAGTACTTCCGGTTATCAAAACATTTTTCGGTTTCATATAATCCCCTCCATTAATTGCTTAAATGGATTTATTCTGTCTAATCCTTAATACATTCATCAGCAAGGTAAAGAACAGATTCGTAGTTCTTGCCTACTGCTTCAGACATGGCAATCTCACAGGTCTTACCTGAAGAATAATATCCTTCATATTTGCCCTTTTTGACTTCCATTGCTTCGGGAGCTGTTGCTGAAGCAGTCAGTTCAGGATATAGAAACCCACGATCTCCCGCCATTCCACAACATCCAGCATGCACCGGAACATCCGCGGTATTACTAAAATGAGAAGCTACTGAAACAAACTTCCTCTCCAGACCCATTTTCTGTAAAGAACATACCGGGTGAAGAACCACTGTTCCTTTCTTTTCAATAGGCCCACAAGCCGGAATCACATAATCATGAAGATAGTCAATGCTATCTAAAATACTCAATTGATCGTACTTCGCCTTGTTACTTTCATTTAATACCGGACGGCATTGCTGTAAGGTATGGGAACAGGAAGTTACGTCAAGAATAACAGGCAACATTCCACTATTGGTAATTGTCCAGAGTTTTTCAATAGTTTCATTAACCTTATCTGCATAAGCAAGATTATATCCCTTTGAGGAGAAAAGTTGTCCGCAGCAAAGTGATTCAATTCCTTCAGGAATTATTACCTGAATCCCTGATTTAGATGATACGCTTAAAAATGTATTCGGGATATTCTTTTTACCTGTGGTACCACCCATCACTCTGGAAATACAGGTCGGGAAATAAACAACTGCTGAACCCTTATTAATTTCGGAATCAACAGAATTCTTATAATTTCCTAAAATAGAACCACTTACAATCAATTGATTGCTCCATAGCGGAAATGCCGGGAGAATCTTTTTTATCCCCCCGGTAATTCGGTTCATGGAACTTTTTCCAAAGACTGAATTGATGAAGGTACCAGTCTCAAGTGCAAAATTAACGATATAGGTTACCGCACGGAAATTCTTTGAAACCCAAAGAGCCACTTGATTAGAAAAACCGGAATGACTTTCTCTCCTCAACCTTTTAACCAGATCCCCGGTATTAATATCAACTGGACAGCTGGTGGCACAAAGACCATCAACAGCGCAGGTTTCAAGACCATCGTACTGAAATTGTTGAACAAGTTCATCATGCTCAGCATGATTACCTTTAGATTTTAATATTGCAAGTTCACGTCTTACCACAATCCTCTGCCTTGGTGTTAGGGTTATATTTCGGCTTGGACATTTATGCTCACAATAACCGCACTCAATGCATTTGTCGACTTCCTCCTCAACACTTGGTAAAGATTTAAGGTTCTGTAAATGTGCGTTTTTATTCTCATTGAGAATGACTCCGGGATTCAGCAAGTTCATTGGATCTACCACCTGCTTTAAACTCTTCATGATCTGATAGGCTTCAGTGCCCCATTCAGTTTCCACAAATGGCGACATATTCCTACCGGTACCATGCTCCGCCTTTAGCGCACCATCATATTTATGGACCACCAGCTCAACAACTTCCCTTAAAAACTTATCGTACCGAACAACTTCCTCTGCAGAATTAAAAGATTGAGTTACTACAAAGTGAATATTACCGTCCTTAGCATGGCCGAAAATGATGGCATTTTCATACTCGTACTTTTCGAATAAGACATGAAGGTCGAGAATGGCATCTCCAAGTTTAGCCACCGGAACGGTAATATCTTCGAGAATTACGGTAGTACCCCTAGCACGAACAGCACCAACAGCAGGGAACATTCCTTTACGTAGTTTCCAATAAAAAGCTTGAACATAAGGATCTTCAGTAAATTTAATCGGCTCAAGCAGTAAAAATGACTTAGTATGAGGAAGGAGGCTGTCAATTTTAGTTTGTAGTTCTTCCTTACTGTTACTCTGATATTCTATTAATAATGCGGCAGCGGTTTCAGGTAAAGTTTTTAATATTTCCGGGGCACCTTTCAAATCCTCAATAGACCTTAAAGATGCTCTGTCCATTAATTCTACAGCCTCAGCTCCTGATATAGTCAAGGGGCCAATTGCCTGACAGGCTGCATAAATAGTCTCAAAATAAATAAATGCGGTCGATTTATATGGGTAATCCGGTACAGTTTCCATTACCGCCTCTGCGATGAAGCCAAGTGTACCTTCTGCACCAATCAGCAGGTGCGAAAGAATATCTAGCGGATCAGAGTAATCTATAAATGCATTCAGAGAATACCCGACAGTATTTTTAGTGAGATATTTGGTTCTGATCCTTTGTGAAAGGACAGAATTTTCAGCAATCTGATTTTTTAAATTCAATAGGGTGGAATAGATTTCAGGACATTCCTCCTTAAAACGGTGATAATCTGCCTCGATTTCGGTTGAAAAACTCTTACCGCAGGGCAGAATAAATCGAATGTGTTTGGTGGTGTGGTAGGAGTTCAGACTAACCCCGCAGCACATCCCACTTGAGTTATTGGACAAAATCCCACCAATCATAGCCGCGTCAATACTCGATGGATCAGGCCCTATTTTGCGTTTATACTTTTTAAGAAAGGTATTAACCATCGTACCTGTAATTCCAGGCTGCACACGTACTAGACCGCCATTATCTTCAATAAGTAATTGATTCCAGTACTGGCTCAAATCGACCAGGATACCATCGCTTATTGATTGACCTGATAAGCTGGTTCCACCGGTCCTGAAGGTCATAGGAATTTTACTCCGGTGAGAAAATTCAAGTAGTGAGATAATTTCCTGTTCACTAACAGGTTGCACCACCGCTTTTGGCCTAAGGTAGTAGAACCCAGCATCAGATGCATAAGCAACCAAGTCAATTAAGCGGCATTTTATTCGTTCTTTTGGCAGAATAGCCTCCAAAAGCTTCCCAATATTCATATTTTTCGTTTAGACCCCAATTTAAAAGAATTTCTAATGGAATATAAATTCCTTCAGAAAAACTATAGTTTACAAAGTACTCAAAACACGCTGAGACACTGCAATTGCATGATCAATATCGGCCTCAGTATGTGCAGTACTGATATACCATAAGCCCCTACCTATTATTCTGATCCTCTCATCGTGCATTGCAGAAATAAATTTACCAAGTTTTGCCTTATCATAAGTCAAAGTATCACGATAATCTTTCACCTTTTTAAGATCAGTGAAACCGATATTGAACATCGGCCCCGGACCCTGAACCAGCAAATTATGATTATTGCCTATAGCTGCCTCTCTGAGACCATTCATCAGCTTATTGCCAAGTCTGAACATTCTTTCGTATGGATTTTCCTGTTCGAGTACCTCAATGGTTGCCAATGCGGCAGCAATTGTTGGATTACTTGAGTTCATTGTTCCCGCATGAATCACCTTTGCCTCTTCGATCAATACCATCCATTCTCTTTTTCCGACAATGGCACTGATCGGATATCCGCTACCCATTGCCTTTGCAAAAATCGACATGTCGGGAGTAATTCCGAAATACTTTTGTGAACCGCCAAGGCTCATTCTAAATCCGGTGATCACTTCATCAAAGATGAGAGCAATGCCATATTGATCGCATAAACTGCGCAAACCGGCATGAAAACCTTCCTCAGGCATGATACAACCATTATTACACATAATTGGTTCAGTAATTATTGCTGCAATTTCCCCGTGATGTTCTACAAGAGTTTTCTTAACCAGTTCAATATCATTCCATGGGAGTATAATGAATTCATCCCTAGATTGATCCGGTATTCCTGAAGACCATGGATAAAAATTCGGCTGCTCTCTGCTACCTAGTGCCTCGGCAGATGGTGTCGAAATCCCCCATGCAACATTGTCCAGCCAGCCATGATAATGTCCTTCAAAACGAAGAAATTTTTGTTTCCCTGTCTTAGCCCTTGCCACTCTTAAAGCGGTTTGAACAGCTTCAGAACCGTCCAAGCAAAAACGCATTAATTCTGCAGAAGGAATCAACCTATTAATTTTTTCAGCAAGCTCTATTTCTTTAATATGCTGTCCGGCAAAAAGCTGTCCAAGCTCAGAATATTCATTTACCGATTTTAATACATGAGGGTGTGAGTGGCCCAGAATCAGTGGTCCTTGACTTAATGTAAAATCTAGATAGTCATTCCCATCCACATCAAATAGATGGCTTCCCTTACCATGGGTGTAAAATATCGCATGTGGATGATTATATTTTCTAAATTCTGAAGAAACGCCTCCGGCAAGCACTTTTTTTGCCCTTTCAAGTAATTCGGCTGATTTGGAATAGTCTAAACTTTTCATGTTAATTTTGATGTTAATTTATCAATACGAAACCTTTTTCATTGGATCACATTGTTTAAGATTAAATATTTCTTTTTTTAATTGATATCCTCTTTTAAAAATCGGATGAGCTGCTCCTCCCTTTTGCGATTCATTTCTTCCGAAAACCTATCATCCCATGAATAAAATCCTTCTCCATTTTTTTGTCCAAAATGGTGCTTGGAAACCAGCTCTTTCAGCTTTTCAGATGACTGATCAGCATTATTTAGATCTTTGAACAGGTAATCAGAAATGGAAGCGAAAACATCAAGACCTCCCATATCTGCAGAAAGCAGTGGTCCGGTGACTGGCAATCTTCTACCGATACTGTAGGTTACTGCAGCATCAATATCTTCTTTACTCGCAACGCCCTGCTCAAGTAGATATTGAGCTTCCCTAAAAAGTGCAAACTGAAGACGATTACCTACTAATCCTGGTACTTCTTTTTTGACCTCGATAGGCTTTTTGTTCATTAACTTCAACAGATCAATTGCCCTGTTGAAAGTTTTATCATCCGTAAATTCAGCTCTTAATACTTCTACCAAAGGAATAAGATGAGCGGGATTCCAAAAATGCGTAGCTAATGTTCTTTCGGGATGCTTCAAATTCAATGCGATTCGGCTTGGGCTTAGACCTGAAGTGTTTGTAGCAAGAATAACCTCCTTGTTGCACATTTCGTCAAGTTTTTTAAAAAGATTATTTTTGAGCTCCAGAACTTCAGGGATACATTCAATAACAAAAGTAGCACCATCCACAGTATCTGAAAGTGAATCTGTACCTGTGATGCTTTTGAGGATCTGACTTTGCTGATCTTTGGTGATTAGGTCGTTTGTAAAAAGAGTGGCTAATTTATCAGTGACACCTGATATTCCCTTTTGAATATCATTCTCATCCACACCATACATCTTGACCTTCATACCATACCATGCGGCATTTAAAGCAATGGAATGACCCATGGTACCAGAGCCTATAATTGCCAGTTTTTCCATCTCCTTTGAACCAAGCACTATAGATAAATTACTGAAATATCAGCGTTCCGAAAAACTGAGGAAGGTGAAAATTCGGCTTAGGATTATTCACAAAATTCCAAGTAATATAATTGGGATTTGATGTCTGACTGCCTGTTTTATAAAAATTGGCTTTCCAAACGACACCAGATGCCGGACGGGTGACATTTGAGAATTTGGCTAACATTGAAATGGGAATTCTGTACTCGATAGTCCAGGTAACAGGTTCGGCAATCTCGGGATCAACCTTTGGGGGCAAAGAGTGTGCTATTTCAATTTCTTTTATTTCAGTGGACTCGAGTTTTACAAATTCTGTCCAGGGATTTGAAATATAATAAATTAGCGGTGTACCACCGGCATTAATTTCGAGATTAAAATACTTTAAGGGGAAATTGGAATCAGGAGAAAAGAAGAACTCAACACAGGAATCACCTGATACATTGCCATTGTATTCCTGTACCAGACTAAGAACAAAACGGTCCTTTACACGAAAAATAACATAAACATTATCATTGTCGTACATCATTTTGGCTTCAACCGTCGGTTTAAACGGTGGAATTGTTCCCATATAATTTTCGATCTTGATTGTTTCTATTTTCTTCCATTGTGGCTTATCCCAGTCTCCGTTAATTCTCAACGGACTCTTTAGTTTAGAAACCTTATAACTTTTAACTGCGGGGTTTTTAATAGAATTAGGCACTGTTGTTGAGTTGAGGTTCTCATGAACAAGAATATCTCCACCTTTCATCAAGAAAGGCAGAGATATAAATAACAAATAGCTAATAAATTTCATGCTTTTTATTTATCTATTATTGCTTCGTACGGTATCTGGATACTTCATTCGCTGTAATAGCACTTGAACTATTCCCAAAATTGGATCTGACATAAGTTAAGATCTGTGCTATTTCTGTATCTTTAAGGTATCCATGAGGAGGCATGGCTCCATTGTATCCCACACCTTTGACAGTGATTGGACCTGAAATACCATTAATCACCAGTTCAATTAATCTTTTCCTATCGCCATTTACCCATTCAGATTCAGCAACGGGAGGGAAACGTGTTCCATCACCTTTACCATTCAGCTGGTGGCAAGTTGCACAATAGGTATTGTATAATTTAGCACCTGCGGCCAATTGACCTTTCATCAGATTGTCCTTCTCAAAATCAGGAGATTTGACGTTTGGTGATGTTAATTTTCGGGCTGCCATTGCTGCAAGTTGGCTGGTGCCGAATTTGGTCTTGTCACCTTTAAACATGACTCTCCAGATCTTTCCTTTTTCACTGTCATTCATATAGAGGGAACCATCCGGGCCTTGCGCAAGACCCATCGGACGATATTTAGCATCAGATGTGTAAACGATAGTGTCTACCCCACCAAATCCATCAGCAAATAATTCCCATTCGCTTGAAAACTTTCCATTTTTAAAAGGAACAAAGGCTACACAATAACCTGCCTGCGGATAAGGAGCACGAATGGTTGAACCATGAAATGCGACAAATGCACCATTTTTATAACGTTCAGGAAATTGATTACCTGTATAAAAAAGTAAATCATTTGGCGCAAAATGACCAGGGAAGCCAATAATCGGCATATTATATTTAGCAGCGTCCCCTTCTTTTTTACCATCACCACCATATTCAGGGTTTAATAATTTTTTACCCTGCATAAAATCATAGTAGTAGTATGGCCATCCTGAATCAGAACCTTCAGGCACTTTCAGGAACTCTTCAGAAGGCAATAAAGCGCTATGCCATGAAGTAAAGAGATTAGACCATGTTCTGGAAAGATCATCACGTCCATGTTGCATTGCATACAAAGAATTGTCCACATTATTCCAAGCCATACCTACAATACTGCGAATACCAGTTGCATACATGGTACCATCACTTTGCTTCTGGTTTAATTTGCTCTCACTGAATTTCCAAACACCGCCATGTTCTTTCAATTCAGGGCATGGCATTTGGCCCATTGAACCAGGCTGTCTGTCATCAATCTGGCAAACATCACTTGGAGAACCAAAAGGTACATACATGTTTCCCTTATTGTCAAAAGCAATAGGCTTAGCAATATGAGAAGATTTTCCTCTTTTGTAGTTATCAATAACAATAGTTTCTGTTTTGCCTTCAGGTACTAATTTCCCTGGAGTCAGTTTAGTTCTTAAGACCTCACCTGCGGTACTGTAATACAGATACCCATTATGAATACGCATAGCAGTTCCGTAATTTCCTGTATCCGGATAACTACCGAAATATTTAATAATATCTGCTTTACCATCATTATTATTATCTCTTAACGCTACACTACCACGTTTTTGTGCATCAGGCACCCTTAATTTAACATAAATATCTCCATTCTTATTAACCGCAAGATGTCTGGCACGGCCAAGAGAATCAGCTACTACTACCGCCTCAAAATCACTAGGAAGTGCAAGACCGCCATTATCGGCATCACCCTGAGGCAAGCCACCCGTACCTGCTGAATTAATAAAACTTATTGTAACCAAGAAAGCCAGACCTAAAATTGCAAGTAGTTTTGTGCGAATATTAGCCCTGTATAGAATTTTGAAATTGATTTTCATTTTTATTGAATTTTGCTTTTAAAACTGTAATGAATAAATAATATGCATATTCTTGACTTTTTACTGATTTTCCAAATTAAACGCGTATTATTTGTGGTATATTTCAAAAAAAAGCATCAGCTATTTGTAATTTTTTTTACAAATAGCTATCCTTCTTACTTAAAGGCATCAGGAATCATAAAGTCATATTCTTTAGGGTGAAAACGACTGATACTTTGTCCCGTTGGACGAGGTGCAGAAGGTCTTATCGACTCATATCCGGCAGCTGAATATTTAATATTTAAAAATGGCGTCTGCTTCACTTTACCTTCTTCAAGTGAACGTATTCCCATATCAATGATACCACTAGTTAATAAGTTTCTTTCAATGGCCGCTACAGGCCCACTTAAAATAAACTTTTGAATGTTTAAGGTAAGATAACTAAAGTGGGAGTAATTTGGACCTTCAGCGAGCACAAATTCAGTTGCAACTATTCCTTTTGAGGTTTTTGCGGAATAAGCCCAGCCTGTTTTAACATATTTGTCGAGCATCATTATTGTTCCTTTAGTCCCATCTACATAATTAACAATAACAGCATAAGGGGTCTTTACAATCTCGCGCATATTCCCTATTTCCTTATCTTGTATGGTATCGCAAGCTGCATCAACCAGCTTTTGTGAAATCTTACCCGAGTCAATAGCTTTCCAAACATCATCTCCTTTTAAGCCTTCAACGCTTTTAACACCGGTTTCGCCACCTGCTCTTCGCTCCAGCATACATTGCAGAATTTCAGTTACGTGAAATCCATAAGCATCCAGTGAGGCATAACCAATAGCTACTGCTTCAGATATTTTAACACCTATCGGATGTACTAGTTCTTTATCTCTCCAGCAATATGGCAAAGACGATCCGGCCATCATTGGAACCTCCAATTCTTTTGCGCGGTCATAAATCCACTTGCTATCTAACCAGCTGTAAGATAGTGCTTTATCTGTAAATACAGGCACTGATCTCTTAGATGCATCAAACACTCTGAATATCCTTTCAAGATAATTCATTCGGGGATATAATTTCATACCTAATCTATTGTAGGGATATTCGCCATGCTCACCAACATAGACTACAGCATCTACGGCAAGTTTATCACCTCCAAGGGTTAATGCTTCTTCAACCGTCGAATAAATCGGTGTGCCATTCATTTTTGCAATTCTAACACCAGTATCGTTTGCACCAATCTGTTCAATATATAACGAAGCTATTTTTATCTGGGGTGCTACCATACCCTCATCGGTTGGAATACCCAAAAATAATTTAGTCCCGATAACGTCGGCATGGGCGCTATTTCTGTATATATGTGTAATAAATGCTATTTTCTTGATCCCATCCTGACCGGCAAATGCTCTTGACAACTGTTCAGTTACAGAGGTAATTTCTCCATCCTTACCAAGTACAAAACCCGGAATAATGCTCATTCCGGCTGCAGCAAACATAGATTTCTTTATAAAATCTCTACGTGGATTATTATTTTCTGATTTCATATTATTTTATGATTTATTTATAGTTTAAAAACCAACACTGGTTGAATTACCAACCTACTGCATAGCCATTTCTTCTCAAATCTGCACCTCCCATCAGCCAGCCGGTTTTTCGATCAATTGTAATACCTTGGGCGCCACCAACGGTCATTGACCAATCGCCCAAGCTAGTGTCAATTACATAACCCATCCCTCTTAATGACTTAATTACGTT
>JBDNGV010000634.1:0-1770 GCA_041689125.1 Daejeonella sp. | reverse complement strand
CGGTTGTTCGTTCGACCCTGAAGGGGTCGCATGTGGGTCGCATGTATTCCGGTTTTACATACGACCGCCTTCGGGGTCGGAATTTCGCGATTTAAATGATTTTCTATAAACATTTGACCCCTTCAGGGTCATTTTGCAATGTAAAAATGTGCTGATTAAGATACGAGTACACGGAAGTTCTATTGCCGGGAAGGCCAATTTGTAATTCACCATTTTTTATAGTTTTTTTAGGTGTTTATGCTTTCGCCGCTAAAGGGCGGCTCAGGTTTGAAGGCCAAAAGAAATCCTGCACGTGCGGGATTAAATCCCTAGGTGCCTTGTCAACAAGGCCCTCGCTCATCAAAAAACAGGGATCGCTGCTTTTGGGGGATAGGGAAATATGAAAGTATTCCGAGTATGATCCCAAAATCTAATGCTCGGTGCTGCTATTTGAAAGAATCTCCATCATTTTTTTTGATTTGGCTGGCACAGATCCCGGTTTTAAACCGGGAGAATCGTCCTTCGGAACCGTTTATCTGATATGAACGGTTTTGGGACTGTGCTTCGGGAAACAACCGTTTATAAATTACTGTCTATGCTAGCTGGATGAATCGGCCTCCTAGGATTTGGTTTATAGACGCGCTTTATCCTTGCATTAACTTTAATAAATCACAACTGTCATTAATCCGGAGAAGTGTGGCAAAGCCATGCCTTTGGCATCGCATATCCTTTCAGCTCTTCCACTAACATGGCCACGGCTTGGATTACACCGATAGGATAAAGTGTGGATTTGCAATGCCGAAGGCATGGCTTTGCCAGAAATACCGGTAAGCCGCGGCTGTTACTCAATGTTATCTATTTTTTTTCGGTGTTCGTGGTCTCCCTGCGGTCGGCATTGCTTAATTTCCAGCCCGTCCGAATGACTTCAGCTGGGCGAGCTGAAGGGAAAAGGATTGCCCTCTTCCGAGGCAAGAGCGGACGAATTTTAATATTTCCCGAAAATGTTGTTCTACCCCGGACACTAATGAATTGGAATATCACCCGAATTCAATTCATACTTTAATCAGCCGTGCCACAAACATCGTATCTGCTTTGTTCTTGTAACCTTTAATTAGCTCAGATCCTTCTAACTGCATTCCATGCGTTTTTTGTAGCCAAGCAACTATTTCCTCATTCTCCTCTTTGAAAACTGAACAGGTAATATAAATTAATGGTTTCCCGGGTTTCAGATACTTGATTATATTTGCTGCAATTGTCATTTGTAGATTCTGAAATCCCTTGATTTTATACTCCTCAAACTGACTGATCATTTCTGGGGTCCTGCCCCAAGTTCCTGATCCGGTGCAGGGAGCATCAAGAATGATTCCATCAAATTCATAATGGTGTATCTCAGGGTCTGCATTCTTCGTCAGATCGATCAATTTCTTTTGATAGGTTCTAAGTCCTGCAGCAATAAAACGCTCATCAAGGTTATCTAAAACACTCTCACGAATATCAGAAACCAAAAGCTTGATATCGGGTTGTTCTGAAAATAACAATAAGGACTTACCTCCTGAGGCTGCGCACGCATCCCACCAGTGCTCGTAACGATTAGGCTTGAAAAAACCCACTGTCTGCTGAGAAGACAAATCCTGCACTTCATAAGGCTTAACCGGAAAGTTATTATCCGGGAACAGAGCGTTTAGGTTAGTTCCATTTGGCAGAGCTACCGTATGCTCAGCAATTAACTTGAAGTCAATAATATTCTCCTCAAGTGTTTTTAATACCCAGGATACTGCCTGCGGATGTATT
>JBDNGV010000633.1:0-1469 GCA_041689125.1 Daejeonella sp. | reverse complement strand
TGAAATTAAACACTACACTATTATACAATTTACGATTATTTTTGAAGTCTCGTTTCAGCAAAAGCAAAAGGAAGTAAACTTTTTATTCCATCAGTTCGAATAATAGAACCATTGCGGCAATAAAAAAGAACACTGATTGGGCTGGACTGCTTTTTTTCGTATTCAGCCATAACCTGTAGGCAGGCACCACATGAAGTAACCGGTTCTTTTATTTCAAAATTATCAGTCTGGGCTGTTATGGCCATACTGATAATCTTATCGTCCGGATAAGTAGAGCCAATGGCAAACAGGGCAACCCGCTCGGCACATAATCCGGATGGGTAGGCTACATTTTCCTGATTACTCCCATAAACTATCTTTCCGCTTTCGAGTTGTACCGCTACCCCTACCCTGAATCCGGAATAAGGGGAATGTGAACTTGACATTGCTTTCACTGATTCCTGACAAAGATTTTTATCGACAGTACTTAATTCATCCACCGAAGAATACTCCTCAAAAGATATGGAAAGGTTTTTTTTCTGTATCATATCTATACTGACCGCCAATTTTGGGTCAAGTTGATTAAAATTAGTTCAAATTTTGCAGAGATGGATGATTGTTCAACACTTCAATTTAGGTGCCATGATGCAATTCGCATAATTTTTCCAGCTATGCTAACAATACTGCCGCTTCCTGTTCTTCTGCAATAAAATCTACCTCTACACGAAGGTTCTGAATGATATGTTGCTGCCGGTCGGGAGTATTTTTTCCCATATAATATTCCAGGAGGCTCTTGATCCCCTGATCTTTTGATAAAATTACAGGATCAAGCCGTATATCCGCTCCAATAAACAGACCGAATTCTTCAGGTGATATCTCACCCAAGCCCTTGAAACGTGTTATTTCAGGTTTATTTCCGAGCTTATGGATGGCCCTTTGCCGTTCTTCATCACTGTAGCAATAAATTGTTTCCTTCTTATTCCTTACCCTGAAAAGAGGGGTTTGAAGAATAGATACATGTCCGGCTTTAACTAAGTCGGGAAAGAATTGCAGGAAAAATGTCATCAGCAATAAGCGAATATGCATTCCGTCGACCTCTGCATCAGTAGCAAATACAATATTATTATAGCGAATATTATCCAATCCGTCTTCAATATTTAGCGCATGCTGCAGGAGATTAAATTCCTCATTCTCATACACCACCTTTTTTGTCAATCCATAGCAATTGAGGGGTTTACCCTTCAGACTAAATACTGCCTGTGTCATTACATCCCTTGATTTGGTGATGGAACCACTGGCAGAATCTCCCTCAGTTATAAACAGAGTGGTATCCTGTTTACGCTCATGGCTATCATCAAAATGGATCTTACAATCCCTTAATTTCTTATTGTGTAAGGAGGCCTTTTTTGCTCGTTCATTGGCCAATTTTTTAATGCCGGCAATATCTTTTCGCTCACGTTCTGATTGAAGAATACGTTTCAGCAGTGCAT
>JBDNGV010000632.1:0-2068 GCA_041689125.1 Daejeonella sp. | reverse complement strand
CTCAGTTAACGCTAAAATCATTGATGTGTAATCGGGTGAAATGTTATAAAAAACCCGATTATACTTGAGTTTAATTCGGTCAATTAAATCTCTGCTGTAACAACCAAAACAAATCTTACCACGCGAATAAGTTGATGTACTTTGATGTTCTCTTGAAATTTCTGCATCGCCCCTTATTGACAGTTCTTTTAAAGGGTCAAAACTAACAAATTCATCATCGTCAGGCACTTGACTCTTGGACACAAGGTAGAGGCCAGAGGCGAAGTAAAGTTCACTGTCTATCGATGTAAATTTATCGTCTACCCAACTCACAATATCAGCTCTACACGTCGATAATGCGCTAGCCAATCTCGTTAAAGTTTCAGGTAATAAAAACATTTTGTCAGTGAGATACAGCACATAGTCGCCTGTAGCCTGCTCCAAAGCCACATTCCAGTTCTCAACCATACCAATGGGAGAGTCAGGCCTCACATACTTCGAATTTAAAATATTTGCCTCATCAAAGTAAACTTTGCAGGATAAAGCTGCATCTATATAATTGTCACAAACTATCACTTCAAAGTTAGTATAGGTTTGCAATGCAATATATTTTAAAGATTCCCGGACGAAAACTGGGCGGTGGCGGGTTGGAATTATGATTGAAAATTTCAATGACATGCGATCTTTTATTTTATTCAACTCTTTTTAAGTACCCTTCTGGAGCTACAGAGATTAGAATTTTGTGATCAATAGATTTATCTATTTTAAAATCATCTGTAGTCTCAAGAAACTTATGAACGGCGGTTTTAGGATTGTTTCCCACACCCCAGGGACGAATTCCCCAATCCCAATCGGCGGGCATATCTTCAACTATGGTATCGAATACTACACAGTAACTTCCTATTGTTGTTAAAGGTGCGTATAGTTTTAATTCTTCCAACACATGATCATGGGTATGGTTAGAATCCAGACAGACCATAATTATTTTTTTTGCAGCTGCTATTTTTTTTACCTCATTCACTACTTCTTCACTCAGGGAAGAACCTTCAATAAGTTTTATTCTCTTCATCATTGAATGTGCTTCAATCAAATCCCGGTTGTGTTTTCTGATATCAATATCAATACCTACTACTAGTCCATCTCCTCCAATTAGTTCAAGCAAGGATGCATAATAAACAATTGAGCCACCATGTGCCACCCCGGTTTCAATAATTAAATCAGGTTTTACTTCCCAGATAATTTCCTGCATGGCAATCATATCCTGAGGGAAGGCAATGATAGGACGGCCCATCCAACTAAAATGATAAGAGTATTTTGTAGCTGTTGCTTGGACCATAAAATCTAATCCAGCTTTTACCAGCACAGGCGTATCGCCCTGCAATTTTATAGTTTCATCTTTCTCTTTGTTAAATTGATCAATTTGATTCATTGTATAAATTTTATATTAGTATTTTATTTTATTGACGAAAGTGTTTTTTTATTGATTTATCAAATTATAAATTTCTGGCAAATTACTGGCGTCCGACAAAATTTCGTCTTCGGTCATCAAGCGGCTAGAAATGAGTATTTGGAAATTTCCCCGTACCCACCTACGGGATATACACCTGATGGTCAAAAGTGGGGTATTTTTCAGAAAGGCGTTGAAATATTTATTTTGAGCTAACTGAAGCATGTTTTTTCATAGTTTTAGTTTTACTCGGACGCCAGTAATAAATAATTGGCTTTTATTTTGCTCCCCAAAAAGCCATCGGCTCATAATCAGGATAGGGATAATATCCCAGGTTTAATTTTATTGACCTATTACTATGTGTTAAATAATCTTGGACCAGTTTTCTAATCGAAATGGGCTTCCCACTGCAGATATTGTATATACCGTTTTTATTATTATCAAGCGAAGAATCAATTATTAATTTTGCCACTTTTTCTACCGGCAAATAATCTCTTACCTGTTCTCCACCACTCATGTTAAAAAACTCATCCCCGTTTTGTAAGGCCTGCTCTAATTGAGATAATATTGATTTCTCAGACTGGCCCTTACCATACATATAAAACAACCGCAACCATTTTAATTTAAACTCTTCTGTTTTTT
>JBDNGV010000631.1:0-2206 GCA_041689125.1 Daejeonella sp. | reverse complement strand
AGGCTGCATAAACACAAGCCATATAGCCCCGTCTTACAGCAATTTGAGCCCAACCCCTATGATTCCACTGTGTCATAAATACGGGAAACGGACCCTTCCCTTCTGGAATCATTAATTCAATAGTTAGCTTGGCTTGCTGTTTTGGGCCAAATGATAACTCCACCATACGAAGGGTGGTTGATCCATCTTTTTTTTCACTAAGAACCTTAACCTCGAAATTGTCCGGAGATAGCGGATAGGAACCGGTAATATAATACTCTAACTGTTCCTTCATCCATTGACGCTTTTCTTTCCACTGTGCAATTGAGGTAACGGAAATATTTTTCCCTCCTTCGTCCAAAATGAGTGGATCCGGGAGAAAGGGGATTGAAGGCATCTGATCGAAATCCGGAGGAAGCTCGCCAGTTCGTTTAATCCAATCCCTAAATGTCTTGTCTAGAAAAGAAACACGACCATTAATTATCCGATCCTCAGGCAATAAATTTATTATTCTAGAAAGACTGGCTTTTCGTTTTAAACTGTCTGACTGCCCCGTTGTATCCGGGATATGAATAGTTACTTTATATTCAGCAAAGGCTATTGTTCTAAGTCCGAATAAGAAAATCAGGCAAATTGTTCTAATTGAACACTTCGTCAAAAATCTATGTTGTTGATTTTTCATCATACGTATTTGATAATTTATCTAATGATTATTCTGGATATGAAGATATAAATTTCCGGACTTCTGTTACCTGGTATCGGAATTTTTATAAACGAGTTTGTCCTGTAGGTATGGGATTGAATTAAATAATCCTTCAGATTGCTTTGCTGAAACTGTAAAGAAAGGCTGCACCCTCACCTATCTGCTAGTTCTTGTTTTTATGTTATTGCAATGTAATATAAATCTGAATGGAGAGAAGAGCGGGGTGGTCTTCATCACAAATAAATTTTCAGCATGGGGAGATTGATGCATCTGCCATGATGATTTAAGGGGTGGCGGGTGGAGCCCGCCATGACAAGGCATTAGTTATAAAGTAGGGAGATTCCGGCTCAGGGGTCGGAATCTCTTTTATATCCCCCTGAATTGTCATTCCCGCGAAAGCGGGAAACCTCTCGACTTAACCATTTGTTTATGCAAATAAGCCCTTAGATAATGAATTGCCCTAAGCTTGTCGCATGTAACCAAGCAACTCGAGGAAATTATATTCCAGCGGCTGGTAAAGGACATTAATATTCATAAAGATCCTTTACATCAGCTTTTGACAATTCAATCAGAAAATGGGATACTTTCATAGTTACGGCCTTAAAGTATTTTTCGCCTTTCTCTTTAGTTGAAAATTTGGGATTTCCTACTCCTGTGTCTTCAGAAATTTGAGACCATTTTCTTTCTGACCAGGCCCAACCTTCTGAAAACTCTTTGATTTTATGCTTTTTTTCTTTCCCATCTCCAGCCTCGTTTAAGGGAAGCATTAAATTTGGAGATAGGTATAAAATCAGGCTTGTTTCCATTTCATCTGCGTGGTCTCCATCCTGTTCAAAGAATTCCATTTTGTCTATGGCTTGAAACCAATTGCAGGTGCTAAGAAACATCTTTGGGTATTTTAGTCCCAACTCTCTAATCATTGTTCTAAAGTCATTCCCTCCATGACCATTCAGTATCAAAAGCTTAAAAATATTCGACCTTTGAAGCACTTCAATGAGGTCACATAAAATGGCAAACTGTGTACTTGGATTAATATTTAAATCTAATTTTATGTCCGCCTGACCTGTATTGACTCCAAATGGAACGGTGGGTAAAACAATTATCTTCGCACCATTCTCCCAGGCAATTTTTGCAGATTCAGCAGCAATATGGTCAGCTTCAATAACATCGGTTGAATATGGTAAATGGTAATTATGCGCTTCTGTCGCAGCCCAAGGTAGGATTGCCAGGTCATAATTTGAATCTTTTACAGATTTCCAATTTGTTTCTGCTAAAATGTAGGGTCTGATCATTTTTTTAGGGGGTTGTAAAAAAAGGTTGAGTCTGAAGACTCTTAATTATTTAATAATCCTTAGAGCCGCTTTGCTTAACTCTAAGGACAGGTGGTAATCTGGTATCATATCTAATTTTTTTGTCAGTTCGTATTTATGTTGTCGTGTCGTCTTTTGAGCTGAGGCATAACTTACATATAAGCATAATAAACCACTTCAAGCCAACCAAAACCCCAGGTCTTTCAGTACTTCT
>JBDNGV010000630.1:0-1066 GCA_041689125.1 Daejeonella sp. | reverse complement strand
GATACTGATTTTGAAAATCAAATCATTTTACTGGATCTCAATATGCCTGTAATGACAGGATGGGAGGTATTGGAAAATTTAAAAATAAAATATGGTGAAAGTCTTCCTTCCAATGCAAAAATCTGCATTTTAAGTTCTTCGGACTTAACCGAAGACATCAATAAATCCAAAAAATATAAAATAGTATCTGGTTTTTATACAAAGCCACTTGACAAGCTTAAAGTTGATAAAATATTGGAAACCTTTATCAGTTAGATATGATTCGCCCGTCTTCCATCTCAATAATACGGTGGGTTCGGGCTGCAAATTCGTTATCGTGGGTTACAATGAGTAGCGACTGATTATATACTTCAGCCAGTTCCTTAAATATATTGAAAACGATTTCACCGTTCTTTTTATCGAGATTTCCGGTTGGCTCGTCTCCCATAATAATTAAGGGATCATTGATTAGTGCGCGTGCAATCGCAACACGCTGCTTTTGTCCACCGGAAACTTGATTTGGCTTTTTTAAGGCTTCAGATTCTATTCCGAGTATTTTCAATTTTTCATAAGCTCTGTGTTCAACCTCTGCCGTAGAGTACTTTCCAAATTTCAATCCAGGAAGCATCACATTTTTTAAAACAGAAAATTCATTCAATAAATAGTGAAATTGAAAAACAAATCCAATTTTCTCATTTCGAACTTTAGCAAGCTCTACTTCCTTTTTATTCCTCATACTTTCACCGTCTATCATCAGGTCTCCTTCATAGTCGGTATCCATTGTTGAAAGAATATAAAGTAATGTAGATTTACCACATCCCGATTTACCAATCACAGAAACAAAATCTCCTCTATTGACAGAAAAATTAATCTCCTTCAAAACCTGGAAAGTGATAGGGTCATGAAAGTACTTAGTAACATTCTTGGCCTCAAGAATTTTCTGATCCATGTTATTTGCCTCTTATAATTATAACCGGATCAATTTTACTAGCCTTTCGTGCAGGGAAATAACCCGCCAAATAGGTAGTTACAATTGAAAAAACAGCTCCAATTGCATAAAAAACTATATTATAATTAACTGGATATG
>JBDNGV010000629.1:0-2111 GCA_041689125.1 Daejeonella sp. | reverse complement strand
GAATATTAACCAGGAGATTATCGAAAATGGATTTCAGGGAGAGCTTGGAATATTGCACATTGATATTGATGGCAACGATTATTGGATCTGGAATGAGATCAACACGGTTAACCCTGTTATTATTATTGTTGAATACAACAGCGTATTCGGAAAAGAACGGGCAATATCCGTACCCTATGATCCCGCATTTGTGAGAACCCAGGCTAACTATACCGATCTGTATTTCGGGGCATCCTTAAAGGCTTATGTAGTGCTCGGTCAGTCAAGAGGCTATAGTTTTATTGGATGTAACACCAGTGGCAACAATGCATATTTTGTAAGAAATGACAAAATGAAAGATCTACAGTCGCTTACTACAGAACAGGGATATATACAATCAAGATTCAGGGAAAGCAGGGATCAGAACGGGGATTTGACTTTTACTTCAGCGGAAAAACGGATTGAACTTCTCAGGGGTATTAAAGTGATCAATGTCGAAACGGGTGTACCAGAAACATTATGATTCCATACACGATATTATCCATTCAAATTCTAAACGCCACTTTGTAATGGGAAATTGTAAAATGAATAATCATTTATTTAAGGCGGCTGAATGAGGATAAAGGTTTTACTTTTTATTGATTCATTCAGGATTGGTGGTATGCACAAGCAGGTATTATACCTCGCTAAACATCTTGACCGGAATAAGTTTGATCCAATTATCTGTGTTCAGAGCAGTGCCGGCGGGTTACTTGCAGATTTTGAAAACTCGGGTTCCAAGCTGGTGAGTTTGAATTGGACAAAGCGGCTGGAGATAGGAGTATTTCGCAGGTTTATCCAACTCTTACATAAAGCGCAACCCGATATTATATTTATCACAGCTCCACAAAATCTATTCTACTATCGAATCGCAAGGTTTTTTTATCGTGGCAAAACCATTCAGGTAGGATCTTTTCGGGCAATGAATTTCTGGTTAGGCCATTTGGGTTCGATATATGAACCTGTTGATGCGCTTTTGTCTAAATGGATGATCTTTACTTCCATGCATGTCGTTGTAAATTCCATGGCAATGGCAGAGAGGTACACAGGATTTCTACCACGTATGGCGAAGAGAAAAATCCACGTGATCTATAATGGAAGCGACTTTAATTTTCCCGTTACCATCCCTGCCGATGCCATGCGAAAGCAGCTTCAGATCTTGCCAGCCAACATAGCAATAGTCATGGTCGCCCGGCTTGATCCCTGGAAAGATTTTGATACATTGTTAGATGCGGCGGAGATTGTAGTGGCTAAACATACGCATGTAAAATTTCTGCTGGTTGGTGAAGGCAAATTAAGAAGTTATGTGGAAGATAAGATCGTACAAATGAGACTTCAAAACAATGTTTTTATTCTCGGTGAAAAGAAGGATATATATAACTACATCAATCTTGCAGACATTTCGGTTTTGTCAACCAAAGGGGAAGGGTTTTCCAATTCCATACTCGAGTCCATGGCGTTTGCAAAGCCAGTAATTGCAACAGATGTTGGAGGGAATTCGGAATTAGTGGGTAGGACAAATGAGACAGGGTTTCTGGTGCCACCTTATTCTCCCGCTATTTTTGCCGCCATCATCAACGATTTAGTGATTGACATCGAATTAAGGTTGCGAGTAGGCGCCCTTGCAAAAAAAAAGATAGAAAATCTTTGCGACCTTAACACATTTGTTAGTTCGTATGAAGAACTTTTTACGGAAAGTATAGAAGCATCTGTAAAAATTTAGAGCGGGGTAATATTCATGAAAATAGGTATTGATGCCAAGTATTATTTTTCCGGAACACCTAGTTTGATCACTGTCGTTCGTGGCCTTTCGGAAAAACTGATTGAAAATAGTGGCGATTGTAACATCGTTTTTTTTCTGTCCAGTAAGGATAAGAACCGCGAAGACGATTTTATGAAGATGATTGCTCCGTATAAAAATGTTTCCTTTCAGTTTATACCTGGCATGCTCAACTTTGTTGTAAATATGTTCTTTTATCCTTTATTTTTTTACAATAAGGGATTTGATGTTATTATGTTCCAAAACTATGTGCCATTCTGGGGCGGTTCCAAAACCAGGTATGTAAACTACGTACATGATTTTCTTTTTTTAG
>JBDNGV010000628.1:0-2910 GCA_041689125.1 Daejeonella sp. | reverse complement strand
GAAATGCTCTGGGGCCGGCAATAATTCCATCCAGGGAACCACTCGTGTCAGATCTTCCCGGATTCGCTGTATTTGTTTTGACAACCTGATTGTCCATCTGTACAAATCTGTTCCGCTATCTTTTTGGAGTATGATTAATTGATCGACAAGAACTGTCAGTTCATCGAGATGCTTTTTTACACCGCTTAATGAACTGCTGCCTTCACTAGCGGCAATACTCAATATAGCGAATACCTTGTCCGTTATTTCAGCATTACGTCCTTTCGAAAAATCCTGGATAATACCCGCAGTAGTTCTTATCCCCTGGTACATACTCCCGCTTAATATGGGCTGATTGGGCAGGGCTAAAAGCCCCTGTCGTAAGGTGAGTAAAAGCCCGGCAAGATTACCGCTGTCAACCGTGGACACATACCTAGGCAGCAGAGGCAATAATGATATCGTATCATTCCAGTTATAAAAATGTGCCTTATACCGCTCCAGCTTAAGCATAGACTGCAGGGTATTGTGACATCTGGATACCAGTTCCCCGGCAGCGATATAGCCAAAATCATAGGCAGCAAGATTGGCAAGTAAAGCCAAGCCCATATTCGTAGGTGATGTACGGTGGGCAATAACTGCAACGGGATGTTCCTGAAAGTTGTCAGGCGGCAACCAGTTCTCTTCTGCTGTTACAAATTGTTCGAAAAAAGACCATGTTTTACGAGCAGATTTGTGAAGGAACAATATTTGTTCTTCATCAAGCTGTGGGGTTTCTTCTGTTTGGGGCTTGCTCAGGCGCCATGCGAGCGCAGGTGCCAAAAACCACAGGATAAGCATCGGTAAGGCGACATAAAATGATGCAGTATTGGTGTACAACAACAAACCTATACAGGCAAGAGACAATAGTGGCCCTATCCACATAGATTTATAAACCGACCAGACGCCATCTCGTACATTTTTAGATGCAGCAGCAGAGGTGGTCCACTCAAGGAGGTTCTTTCTGCTAACAACCATGCGCCAATTGGTGCGCACAACAGCATCAGTATATTTAAAAGCTTCATAAGGCAAAACAGCAATGCCGAACATAAACCGGATTAGTGTGTCCCTTACGGAGGAGCCAACTTCGGCCAGGTGTACCTTAAAAGTCAGATCAACAGCTTTGTTCATCAATTGCCAACCTGCCGCTGCCATTACTGGCAATAAAATAATGATAGTGACTGCTAATGTCCAGAACCATGCAAAAGGCAATACAAACCAGCCCATTAATAAAAGTAACAGCAAAGACAGTGGCAAAAGGCTTCTGCGGAGGTTATCAAAAATTTTCCACCTCGACAAAGCCGAGAGTTTGTTAGTTGTTAAACGCCGATTAGCGCCTGTAATGAAAGGCAGCATCCAGGCACCGACCTGCCAGTCGCCCCTTATCCAACGATGATGACGTTTGATGTCTTCTTGATATTTCGCAGGACTTGGTTCGTATAAAAGGACATCGCTCAGTAAACCGGAGCGGGTATAACAGCCTTCCAGCAAATCGTGGCTCAGGATACGATTCTCCGGGAAAACCTGATGCAAAGCCTGTTCAAATATATCAACATCATAGATCCCTTTCCCGATAAAAGATCCTTCCCCGAAAAGATCCTGATATACATCTGAAGAAACCCGGGTGTAAGGATCAATGCCAGAAAGGTCCCCCTGCATGCGCAAGTACAGGGAAGTAGATGTTTTAGGAAAATCTGAGCCCACCCTAGGCTGAAGGATACCATATCCATCCGTTACACGCCTTTTTTGCGGGTCATATACTGCATGGTTAAGCGGATGGGCCATCGTTGCTATAAATTTCCATGCGGCCTCCCGAGGAAGCTGTGTATCAGAATCAAGAGTAATGACATATTTTACACTGGCCAGTATCTGGAAATTACCGATGACCCGGGAAAATTCATCTCTCCCCCGCCCTCGCATAAACGCATTTAGTGCGGACAATTTTCCTCTTTTGCGTTCATATCCCATCCACTTCTTCTCTTTGGGATTCCAGGTCCTTGGACGGTGAAAGAGAAAGAAGGTATCCTGTTCCGGCTGATTATACTTTTGATTCAATTCCTTAATGCGATTGCTGGCTAATTCCAGTAAGCCCTCATCCTCTGGCATGGCTTCTGAGTTTGCATCAATAAAATCGGTCAATAAACCAAAATGCAGGTTAGCTTCTTTATTGGCCAAAAAACGCACTTCCAAGGCTTCAATAAGTTCTTCAATATAATCCTTACTGGAAAGCATTGTAGGAACTATTACCAGCGTGCGGCATTCGGAAGGGATACCTTTGGAGAAATCCATCCGGGGAAGTAATTTCGGGCTTACCCAAATAGTGCATAACCAGTTCACCAGGGAAACTGCAAGCTGGGCTGATCCTGAAAACGACAATAAGCCAACCAAACACAAGATCAGCCTGTCATCAATACCGTACGCGTATGCCAGATAGAACATCCCTGTGGCGGCCATCAATGTTAAGAAAGCTATAGAGAACAGATAAAGAAATACAGGCATCCCGCTGGCAGCACGGATCAATTTTTGCCTCAGTGTATAAGTCATACCTGAAGCCTGCTCTGTCATTTTTAGCCCCTTATCTATCAGATAATAGCCAACGTGTTCTTGCCTTTCAGATTTATGATCAACATTTTTATGTTTTCCTGTCAGCTCAAGCACCTTATGTGCCACTTCTGTTTCGGATAAAGGGGAAGCTTTGGATATAGATTCCACTACATGGCGATATCTGTCGCGTGTGGCAAAATCCATCAGAGGATAGGTGCCTGTAATATCCTGACGCAACACTTGTTCAATGCTACTGAGCGTTTCAACAAATTGCTTCCAGTCTGTGGCACCAAGGAAACGCAATGTGCCAATACTATTACGGACAGATACCTGATTGACAGCTTGTTTTTG
>JBDNGV010000627.1:0-2470 GCA_041689125.1 Daejeonella sp. | reverse complement strand
GTATGCGAGCCGATATATCCGGTTCCGCCAGTTACTAAAATCTTCTTCCCTGACATTATTTATTGTTATAATAGGTAAAATCTTTATGTTTTATTTCCTGTTCAGGCAATGATTTAAAGTAATCATAAGTGATTTTCAAACCTTCAGCACGGTTGACCTTTGGTTCCCAGCCCAGAATTGCTCTGGCTTTAGTGATATCAGGCCTCCGTTGTTTGGGATCATCAGTGGGCAAAGGTTTAAATATCATTTTTTGTTTGGTTCCGGTCAGCTTAATGATTTCTTCTCCAAACTGACGAATAGTGATCTCATCAGGATTGCCGATATTTACAGGTAATGCATAATCAGAGAATAATAGATTGTAAATACCCTCTACTAAATCATCTACATAACAAAAAGAGCGCGTTTGTGAGCCATCGCCAAATACAGTTAGGTCTTCTCCACGCAAAGCCTGTCCGATAAATGCGGGCAATACTCTTCCGTCATTTAATCTCATTCTTGGTCCATAGGTATTAAATATTCTTACAATCCGCGTTTCTAAACCATGAAATGTATGATAAGCCATAGTCATAGCTTCCTGAAAACGTTTGGCTTCATCGTAAACACCCCTAGGGCCAACCGGATTGACATTGCCCCAGTATTCCTCCGGCTGTGGATTTACAGCCGGATCTCCATAAACCTCGGACGTGGAAGCAATTAATATTCTGGATTTCTTAGATCGTGCTAAACCAAGTAAATTGTGAATTCCAAGTGATCCAACTTTCAATGTTTGGATAGGAATTCTCAGATAATCAATCGGACTTGCAGGAGATGCAAAGTGAAGGATATAATCCAGATCTCCGGCAACATGAACAAACTTTGAAACATCATGATTATAGAACTCAAAATTTTCCAGAGGAAAAAGATGTGCTATATTCCGCAAATCTCCTGTGATGAGATTATCCATCGCAATCACGTGAAAATCTTCTTTAATAAACCGGTCACAAAGATGTGAGCCAAGAAAGCCAGCTGCACCTGTTATTAAAATACGCTTACGCTCTTTCATTTTTCTACGGTTTTTCGGCCAATACTATTGTAATAAAACCCACAATCAATCATTTTTTGAAGATCGTATAAGTTACGGCCGTCAAAAATAACTTTGCTCTTCATTAATTCAGCAATTCTGTCAAAATCAGGAGTCCTAAAAACAGACCATTCGGTAACGATTAATAAGGCATCTGCATCCTTTAAAGCATCATATTGATGTTCTCCATAAGAAATTTTATCGCCAATCTGCTTCTTCACATTTCCCATTGCTTCAGGGTCAAAAACAGTAACCAAAGCTCCATCTCTGAGTAATTCATCAATAATGTAAAGGGCGGGAGCCTCACGGATATCATCCGTTTCTGGTTTAAAAGCCAGTCCCCAGATTGATATTTTCTTTCCTTTTAAATTCCCATTATAATACTTTCTAACCTTTTCGACCAATCTTACTCTTTGGGAATCGTTTATTTCCATCACAGATGTGAGGATCTTAAAATCATAGTTATTTTCAGTTGCAGATCTGGCCAGAGCCTGAACATCTTTTGGAAAACAACTTCCTCCATACCCAACACCAGGAAATAAAAATCGTTTACCAATCCGATCATCAGAACCTATGCCCTTTCTAACTGCATCTACATCTGCCCCAACAAGTTCGCATAAATTTGCAATCTCATTCATAAAGGTAATTTTCGTGGCCAGAAATGAATTTGCAGCATATTTAGTCAGTTCTGAAGAGCGGGTATCCATGAAAATAATCGGATTGCCCTGTCTTACATAGGGGCCATATAACTCTGCCATAAGCTTTTGAGCCCTCAGGCTTTGAGTACCCACTACCACCCTGTCGGGTTTCATGAAGTCGTCAACTGCAACTCCTTCACGTAAAAATTCCGGATTTGAGACCACATCCACTCCTACTGTGGTATTTTCATTGAACACCTTAATCACCTTATCCGCAGTACCAACCGGAACTGTTGATTTAGTCACAATAACCTTATATTCCTTAATGATTTTAGCGATATCCTTGGCTGCACCAAGTACAAAACTCAGATCCGCTGCACCGTCTCCTGCCGGAGGAGTGGGCAAAGCAAGAAAAATTATTTGGGCATCCTGAATTGCATCGGCAAGAATAGTTGTAAATTTCAACCTGCCCTGTTCTATATTTCTGTGAAAAAGTATATCCAGACCAGGCTCATAAATCGGCAATTTAAATGCCTGCATCATTTTAACCTTTTCCTCATTTATATCAACACAGGTAACTGTATTTCCTGTTTCGGCCAGGCAAGTACCAGTAACTAAGCCTACATATCCTGTACCAACGACTGCTATTTTCATCCGTTCATTTATTGCTTTTTAATGGTGATGAATCGATCATGATTTAATAATCATCCCCCTGTGGGTTTTGGAAAAATCATGATGGTTTCATCTATTGACGAAGACTATTTAAAAGATT
>JBDNGV010000626.1:0-2688 GCA_041689125.1 Daejeonella sp. | reverse complement strand
TTATCTGCATTTCGATAAGCCATATTATGCAGTTGGTGATACCATTTGGTTTAAAGCTTATGTTGCTAGTGGACAGGATCTACCCTCTGACTTGAGTAAAGTTCTGTATGTGGATATTTTCTCTGAGAATGACACCCTTGTTAAGTCTATAAAGCTACCTGTGGTGAATACTTCTGCCTATGGCACCATCACACTTGATCCATTAATCTACCAGACAGGTAATTATAGAATAAGAGCTTATACCTACTGGATGTTAAATTTCAGTGATGAATATTTCTTTTCTAAAAATATCAAAGTTGGTAATGCAATTAACGGGAATATCATTACAAATATTTCACTCAGTGGCCAGAATCCGGACAGTTCACCGCTCGTAAATGCCAAAATAGTTTACAAAGATCCCGATGGAAATCCATTTGCCAATAAAAAGATAAGCTGGAGTCTTATTTCCAAATTTGAAACCATTGCTAGAGGCAGAGAAACAACCAATGCCGATGGAATGGTGTCTTTTAAATTAAGTGCGGGTCAAAAAGCAGCTTTAGATACCGGAATCCTAGAAACTGTACTTGAAACAGAAACCGGCAAATTAATCACCTCTAAATTCCCATTGAAAAATTCATTTTCCGCAGCCGATTTTCAATTTTTTCCGGAGGGTGGAGATTTACTTGAAAATATAAGCAGCAAAATAGCATTCAAAGCTATTCAGGAAAAGGGCCTAGGAATTGACGTTAAGGGTGAGATTGTTGACAATACCGGGAAAGTGATTAGTAGCATACAGTCTCAGCATCAGGGAATGGGTGTATTTACGCTTCTACCTGAGAGCGGTAAAACTTATAAAGCAAACCTCAGTTTTTCAAACGGAATTAAGAAAACTGTTCCTTTGCCTGAAATTAAGCCTTCTGGAATTGCCATATCTGTAGTTAACTCTACAACTGCAAATATCATTTTACAGCTTTCAAGTAGTCAGGCCTTTTTTGCACAAAACCAAGACAAAAATTTCTACCTGGTAGCCAGAAGTAAGGGTGTAATCTGCTTTGCAGCGCAGACCAATTTAGCCACGATAAACATCGGAGCATCTTTACCGAAAAACAAATTTCCAACCGGAATAGTACAGATTACCTTGTTCACAAATAAAGGTGAGCCTATAACTGAGCGACTGGTATTTGTAAAACATACAGATGTTTCAAGTTTGAATATAAGCACCGATAAAAAGGTTTATAGCTCAAGACAGCCTGTAAAAATGAATGTAATGGCAAAAACAGGAAATGTTCCTGTCGAAGGAAATTTTTCGTTATCCGTGATCAATGAAACCAAAGTTCCGCATCCCGAAGATGAAGAAACTACCATTCTGAGTTCCTTTCTACTTTCATTAGAATTAAGTGGATTTATTGAAAAACCCAATTACTATTTCAACCAAACTAACGACAAAAAGCTAGCAGATCTTGATGTGCTGATGCTTACCCAGGGTTACCGGAAATTCTCTTATGAAGCTATGATCAAAGGCCAGGAACCTGTGATTAGTGTTCTTCCAGAGCAGGGGATTGAGTTTTCGGGGATATTACGCACCGCGAACGGAATGCCGGTTTCCAAAGGAAGTTTAAAACTGGTGGTTCCAGAAAGTAAATTTTATGCAGAAACCACAACTAATTTGAAAGGACAATTCAAATTTGAAAAAGTAGTAATTACAGATTCAGCTGAAGCTACTATCAGTGCAAGAAGTTCAACTGCAGCTAGAAATATGATGATCATGTTGGATGGCACAGCCTTCGCTACTGCAGGCAAAAATATCAATGCGCCAAATGAAGGCCTGAATATTGACAGTGCCTTGGCTACTTATCTAGACAATAGTAAGAGACAATACCGTATGGCTACCCAAATGCTTCAGGAAGTTGTTGTTAAGGCTACTGCGATAAAAAAGGTAAGCCATATGGATCATCCTTCGCTTTCCGGTCTCGGAGCGATTCCAGACCATCTAATTGATGGTGAACGACTTAAGGGATGCACGATTTTCCTGACCTGTTTGCAAACTGCCGCAACCGGACTTACTTTTAACGACAATAATTTTTTCGTGAGCAGAGTTTTTAATTCTGGGCTCAGGGTACCTGTTCAGATCTTTTTTAATGGGATGCCGGTTGATGCCAATTTCCTGAATAACATCAATCCGGCCGATGTTGACAATATTGAGGTCTTCCTGACGGATGAGTTGGGTATGGTGAACCGCATGTACAATACAAATGGAGTATTAGTGATCAACTCGAAAGTTACTCCTAAAGGAACTCCTGTGAGTGCTGAAGACTTGAAAAAATTATTCCCGCAGGATAACGTATTGACTTTCAAACCACAGGGATACATTAAAAAGAGAGAGTTCTATTCACCTAAATATCTGAGCGCGGAAAGTCGTACCACAGGATCTGATCTTCGAAGTACTGTTTATTGGAACCCAAGAATATTTACTGATAAGGTGGGAAGCATGGCTGTTGAATTTTACAATGGAGATAATAAAGGAACCTATAAAGCTATTGTAGAGGGCACAGATATCGATGGAAATCTTTCCAGATTTATTTACCGATACAAGGTTGAGTAATGCAAAAAGGTTTTTAATGAATTCAGATCCATCAACCTGAACAACTATAAACTGTCATCCTGAACGTAGTGAAGGATCTTTGCCAGCTTAGGACAAAATTCGAGTAC
>JBDNGV010000625.1:0-8574 GCA_041689125.1 Daejeonella sp. | reverse complement strand
ACTATGTACTCAATACTATGTACTCAATACTATGTACTCAATACTATGTACTCAATACTATGTACTCAATACTATGTACTCAATACTCAATACTAATTAATGAAAGCTATTTCTGTTTTTTGCGGTTCCAATTTTGATGGGAATCCGATTTTATTAAAGGCGGTGAATGATTTGGCGGATGTGATGGTTGAGAAAGGGATTTCTTTGGTCTTTGGTGGAGGTAGAGTTGGGGTTATGGGTCTGATTGCGGATGCGGTTTTGCAGCGGGGTGGGACAGCCATTGGGGTGATACCGAAGTTTTTGATGGATAAGGAAGTGGGGCATACCGGACTTACTGAACTGATTATCACCGAGAGTATGCATCAGCGGAAGCAAAAAATGGCGGATATCTCTGATGGAGTGATTACACTGCCCGGAGGGTTTGGAACTATGGAAGAATTTTTCGAAGTTTTGACCTGGTTGCAACTCGGACTGCATGGTCATCCGATTGGTTTACTGAATGTAGATGGGTTTTATAACCCTTTGTTGATGCAAATTGACCTCATGGTGGAGAAAAAATTCCTCAAACCTTTAAATCGTGAATTAGTGCTTTCAGGTGCTGATCCAAAAACTTTGATCGAACTGATGGAAAAATTTGATACAAAACCTGATGAGGTTTGGTTTAGAGACAGGAATTTAACCTAAGCAATACTTTCCTTTATTTTTTCGAGTTAATACTATAAGAAATAAGGTTTAATGGAATGATTTTTGTGGTAGTAAAATAATCTAATTATTTCGTTAAATCCTTATAAATCAGCTAAATTTTTGATTAAAATTAACGATTAAATCGCAGATTTTGTTTAAATTTGCAGACTTTTAAAAAGAGTATTTATTCATAAATGAGACAACTCAAGATAACCCAATCCATTACCAACCGTGAATCACAGTCCCTGGACAAGTATTTACACGAGATTGGTAAAGTAGACTTAATAACCGCAGAAGAAGAGGTAATTTTAGCACAAAAGATAAGAGAAGGCGATCAAGCCGCTCTTGAACGTTTGACAAAAACCAATTTACGTTTCGTAGTTTCTGTAGCCAAACAATATCAAAACCAAGGTCTGACTTTGGGAGATTTGATTAATGAAGGAAATCTTGGTTTGATTAAAGCGGCCAAACGTTTTGATGAAACCAAAGGTTTTAAATTCATTTCTTACGCCGTTTGGTGGATTCGTCAATCCATTTTGCAAGCAATTGCCGAGCAATCCAGAATCGTTCGTTTACCTTTAAATCAGGTTGGATCTTTAAGCAAGATCAGTAAAGCATTCTCTAGACTAGAGCAAGAATTTGAGCGTGAACCTTCTCCAGAAGAATTAGCTGAAAATCTTGAAACCACCGTTGAAAAGATCACTGACACCTTAAGTAATTCAGGTCGCCATGTATCTATGGATGCGCCTTTTGTTCAGGGTGAGGAAAATACCTTATTGGATGTACTTGAGAACAATGATCCGAATACCGATAGTAACTTGATCAATGAATCTTTATCTGAAGAGATAAAACGTTCATTATCAACTTTAACTGAACGTGAACGTGAGATTATTGTGCTTTTCTTCGGACTCAGTACCAATCATCCATTATCATTGGAAGAAATTGGCGAAAAATTTAATCTTACCCGCGAACGGGTCAGGCAGATTAAGGACAAAGCTTTACAGCGTTTACGTCACACATCCAGAAGTAAGATCTTGAAATCATATCTGGGATAAAATTCCGAAAATATCTAAATGAAAAGATTGGGTCAATGATCCGATCTTTTTTATTTTTGAAGCAGATTAGACTAAAAAAAGACAGACAATCAGTTTGATCTAGGTTTGGTATAATTGAGAATAAGCTTGTACCCATCAGTTATAAATAATGGTAGCGAACCCCACAAACATACAGACAACATTACTCAAATTGCCAATTTCATAAATGCAGTTATAGAAGATTATGCTTTATCTTGGAGGACAAAATTTATTTTTCGCAAATGATGAGTTCAAACGATCAATATCTCATACTGCTCAACAAAGAGCCAAAAATATTTCAACGCATCCCATTGACATACATTGCTTCATTTCTTGGAATAACTAGAGAAACACTTAGTCGTTGGAGAGCAAAATAAATTTGTGACATTTGTCAAATGAAAATTTTTTTAACATCGCAGTTTTGGAGTCTAAAATAATCAAAAGATGTATGTAACAAATCAAAACAATAGACTTTTGTCAATAGACTTAGCCAGAGGTTTGGCAGTATTTTTTATGTTTGCGGTTCATACGATGGTGGTTTTCGCAAGTCCAGAGGTTAAAAACTCATTGTTTGGACAAATCATATGGTTTTTTGCTGGACCACCAGGTACACCGGTTTTTATGGCTGTAATGGGATTTTCATTTGTGTATTCACGGAAATCAGAATTGAAAACTAAATTATGGCGTGGCTTTAAAATTTTCTTGTCGGGATACCTTCTTAATATTTTAAGAGGAGTCATTCCATATAAACTTTCGTATTACTTCGAAATAGATCTTTCAAATAAATTTCCAATAGATAAATTGAATGCATACACCATTTTAACAATCGTAGATATTTTACAATTTGCAGGAATAGCTCTAATAATAATGGCGATTATCCAGGAATTCAAAATCAATAAGTTTATTATCTTAATCACTGCTTTTTTAATTACAATGGTTTCACCACTTTTATGGGGATTGCAGACAAATATTTCTATAGTTGATTTTTTTCTCGATTTGCTGTGGGGCGACCAGCCAATTGACATTAGATTTATTGGGAATAAGATTGCCTTCCCAGTATTTCCTTGGCTCACATTTCCCTTACTAGGTATGTTTCTTGGTGAAACAATGAAAACTTCAAAAGACCAAAGTAGCACGTTTAAGTATTTTGGTATAGGGGGAATTTTGGTTTTATTTATAGGAATTTTAGTTTCATCTTTTGACATAGATTATCATTTCAATGATTACTATCATAGCCGTCAAGGTGCAATGATTTTTATGTGCGGTTTTGTTGTTTTCTGGCTTTTCCTAAATCAAATAGCGATAGAAAAAATACCAAGGAACAAGCTTTTTGACTTACTTTTTAAGTGGAGCAGGGGCGTGACGAATATTTATTTTGTACAATGGATTATTATTTTTTGGAGTATTGGTTTTTTGGGTCTTAATAGAAGCTCTTTTGTAGAAACCATTGCGCTAATTTTGACAGTTTCTTTAATTTCTCATTTTATCAACGAGTTTATCCTTTACATCCAACAAAAGAGTAAACAAAAACAGATAAATTGATTGCAATAGCTGATGAAAAGAATCACAAGCTTATAACAGCACCTCAAGAGGAGGGGTCCCTGTTCCAAAGACAGTTTAGTGGTTAATAGAGGATTAGTTTTTCAAATTATGTTAGGTGGTAAAAGTCCCACCCTTCGGGTAGCTGCAAAACGGTTGCGTAGGTTTATCAGCTTGAACCAGTAATAAGTAAAATAAAAATTAATATGCAAAGTATTCCGATTTACCAAGTTGACGCTTTTACCGATAAATTGTTCAGCGGAAACCCTGCTGCTGTTTGTCCGCTAAAGGAATGGCTGCCGGCACCGCTCATGCAGAAAATTGCTGCAGAAAATAATCTTGCAGAAACAGCCTTCTTCATCCCTCAAGGAAAGGATTTTGAATTACGCTGGTTTACTCCTGAATCAGAGGTTGATTTATGTGGTCATGCAACGCTAGCCACTGCTCACATTTTATTCACACTGTTGAATTTTGAAGGTAATACCATTCATTTCCATACCCTGAAGGCTGGCACGATAAGCGTAAGTCGTAAGGATGAACTTTATACCCTCAACTTCCCTTCGCGTGTTCCCGTAAGTTGTGATGTTCCTGCAGGTTTAATTGAGGCTTTGGGAGGGAAGCAGCCTGTTCAGGTACTTCGCTCAAGAGATTATTTCATCGTTTATGAAACGGAAGCCGATGTTTTGGCTTTAGAGCCCAATTTTGCAGCCTTAAGTCGCATTGACTCTTTAGGTTTTGTTGTAACAGCTCCCGGAGATAACTCTGATTTTGTTTCCAGGTTTTTCGCACCATCAGCCGGAATTGATGAAGATCCTGTTACCGGATCATCCCACTGTAACCTGATCCCATACTGGGCAAAACGGCTTGGAAAATTTAAACTACATGCTTATCAGGTATCTGCACGCCGTGGTGAATTATGGTGCGAGAATAAAGGCGACCGGGTTTTAATTTCTGGTAAAGCGGTGACTTATTTGAAGGGGGAGATTTGGGTTAGTTGAGAATGGAGAATTAATAGTTGAAAGTTGAAAGTTGAAAAGTTGAAAGTTGAAAAGTTGTTTGAGTAAAATTTTCAGTGAACCAGAATTTAGTCTCAATACTCAATACTCATTACTCATTACTAAAACTGAATATGCCTAGCCGCCCAGTATCCCCCGCTGGCGGGGGAATTAAAGGGGGTGGATGTAAAATGATTTTTATTCGCATGAGGGGCCTCCCCCCGGCCCCCTCCAAATGAGGCTACCGTGTACCCATATCTTAATCAATACATTTTTGCATTGCAAAATGACCCTGAAGGGGTCAAATGTTTATAGAAAATCATTTAAAGCGCGGATACCGACACCGAAGGCGGTCGTATGTAAAACCGGAATACATGCGACCCCTTCAGGGTCGAACGAACAACCGTGGTTTTTCTATAAACATGCGACCCCTTCAGGGTCGGTAAATCAAATTAAATAAATACTTGTGGGTACACGATAGCCAAAAGAGGGGGAGGCATGGCGCCTAGGAATTTGAGTAAAATGGGGAACCAGTAATTAGCAAATGAACACCAACAAGCTATAAATTTTTTAAAGGCAAAACATATTAGTTACCATTCACTATGGCTAAATAATGATATTTAAGCCTTACTAACACCCCTTGGGTGCAATTAATAAAAATTTAAATGATCGAATAAATAATATAATAAACCGCATAGAAACATAGCAAAAAAGGAGTTTGATAGCCCAATTCTTGGGTTCAAATAGCTATGATTTCTCCAAAGAGAGTGAAACCTCTTTCAATTGAATAAAAACTATATTTCTATGTGGTTAAAAAAAATCAAAATTGAATTATACACTATAGATTACTAAATTATATTTCTGTAGCGTTTGCGAATTTGGAAAAAACCATAGACAACTATTATAAATCCCTATTAAAAACAACACCACTAACCAATACGATCGGGGGCTTTTAACTTCCTTTGAAGCCCTAATTCCCTTTTCCCTAATTTTATACTCGCTTCCATATTGTATGGTCTGATCCCTTTCAGTACTAAATCTTATACTATCCGAGAACTTTTTTCCCTCATGCATTATACCCTGCACCTCAATTTTCGAAGCCATACCCCTAAAACCATCGTTAACCGAAAAAGTAAATGTATCCAATGGATAGATCTCGATACTAAAAAACTTGCTGCTCGAATCTGTGAGTTCTATCAAGCGATTCCCGTAAATCAATTCTGATTGTTCTGTGGTGATGCGAACTTCTTCATTTTGTATCAATTTCGCTTTATTCCTTTCAGAATTCAGTATCCTGCTGCAGCTAGCATGAAATCCTAACATCAGGACTATGCAGCCAACTATAATTTTGTTTTGTGTTTTCATGATTGATATTTTCAAAATAATTATCTCTCGCAAAGACGCTAAGAAGCAAAGGTTTACGGAATATTTATGATTATTTGTTTTTGGTCGTATAATTGTGTCTCTGCGTCTTTGCGAGACCATTTTTAAAATACATTTACCAAAAATAAATTGATTATAAGAAATAAATTACCCCTCGTAAATGCACAAACAGTGCTGAAAGTCGTTGTTCGCGTTGGCTTTGGTAGAAATTAACTTGCAAGACCATATAATACTTGCAGGTGTTGATTATTATTCATTAAATGAGAAGGACATTTATGAGTAAAAGCTAACAAATTATTGTCAAAGGAATTTTAATTACCACTATTAAGAAAGGTGAAGATGATTATATTTAACTAACGGATATTATTGCCCGAAATAAAAATGCAGATGAGCCAAAAGATGTTGTAAAAAACTAGATACGGTTTCGCACTGCTATTGAATTTCTAGGTATTTGGGAATCTTTTTACAATCCCGCTTTTAATTATGGCGAATTCGCCATAATTAAAAGTCAGGCAGGTTTGAACAACTATAAGATAAGTGCTAAGGAATGGGCCGAAAAAACAAATGCCATTGGCTTGAAAGCAACAGCAGGCAGATACGGAGGAACATACGTCCATCCGGACATTGCATTTGAATTTGGCATGTGGATTAGTGCTGAATTCAAGATTTATCTCATCAAATAATTTCAACGCCTGAAAGCTGATGAAAACGACCGACTGAAATTAGAATGGAATTTACAAAGAACGCTTTCTAAAACAAATTACTACATACATACCGATGCTATTAAAGTAAATCTTATACCCAAAGAACTTTCTAAAAAAGAAAGTGCTATTGTATATGCAACCGAAGCTGATGTGCTCAATATGGCCTTGTTTGGAACAACGGCTGCCGCTTGGCGAAAGCAAAACCCCAAAGCTGATGGCAATATTCGCGACCAAGCCACGCTAGAGCAATTGGTTGTACTTACCAATTTGGAAAGCCTAAATGCCATTTTGATTGCTCAAGGCTTGGCCCAAAGTGAAAGACTTTTGCAACTCAATAAAATTGCCATACAACAACTGAAAACACTTTTGAATAACCCATCACTTAAGAAATTGAAATAATATGAACGATTACATCGAACAAGAACTCCCTTTAGGTCTTTATTAGAAAGGCAAACGCACTAACGTTGACCGCATTGCTTGATGCCACACAACGTCACACCTTACCTTTTACCGAAAAACGTCTATTTGGTTGGCATGCAGCAATTTCCCCACAGCACACAGTGGACCTTACGAAATAGAGGTGGGACAATACCGAACAGGCGAAATGCAAGTAATTTCATGTGCCTCTTGCCTACCAGACAGGCAGGTGGGCAAAGAAAAAGTCCATTACCAAGCTGTAAATCCTAAACTCGTAAAAGCGGAAATGGACAAGTTTTTAGATTGGCTCAAAAATGCGATGATTGCCTCCGAAAATGCCACACAAAAAATATTGGGTAAAGCTGAATTTTGGAAGCTACACGATCATACGCCCATCAACGAACGGAAACGTTTAATGCTTAACAAACTCTTTGACGGTTTTGAAGGAAAACTACAAACTTCAAAATGGGCTAAAATAACCAAAACCTCTACTGACACCGCCTTAAGGGATATAAAAGACTTAATAGGAAAAGGCATCTTGCAACAAACGGAAGGAGGAGGACGTAATGCAAATTATGAATTAACGGAAAATAAAGCTAAACCAAAGAATGCCCCGTCATTAGATTATAAATCAATCGGGCAGCAAAAATCAGTATGAGAATGCCCGCAATGCGGTTTAATAAGGCAATGTTCTTTTCCTTGATTCGATATCTTAGCTTATTTGCATAATATGCCTTTAAAACATCCAGACTAAATTGAGTAACTAGAATGGAACCGAAGAAGGGAATTATTTCGGAAGATTTAATTTCACCTGAAATGGAAATAACACTGCTTGTAACGCTCAGCCAGTAAAGCAGAATTGCAGGATTAAAAATGCACATCAAAAATCCTTTGATAAAATAACCGGTGTTTTTTCTTTTAGAGCTGCTCTGCTCATAATCGACCTTTACCTTCTTAAACAGATAATAAAGTCCGATTGCGAATAAAATGGAACTACCGGCAACTCCTATTTGTATACGGTATGCGTTTTCAAGTGCAATAAATGATGTGCCGTACAAACTAAGTCCAACATAAAATACATCACTAAGAACTACACCGCCTGCAAGTGAAACCCCTGCAGAAAATCCTTTTTCAATACTAGTTTTAATCAGAGCAAAGAATACAGGTCCGGTTAGAAACGAAAGCACAAATCCCAATCCTATTCCTGTAACGATTGATTCTATCATCCCGAATATTTATTCCTAATAAGTATGTTTCGCAAATTAACCTAAAAACAAAGAAATATACAGTAAGAATTATAAAAACATTTATTGCTGTCCGGGTAAAATAAGGAAAATATAGAATGACTCAATTTGGGCGTCTCAATTGGATGTTTTAGTTGAATTAGAAATAAGAGCTCCCGGTTTTAACCTTACCTCCTTCTATTGCCGGAGGGCAATTTGTTATTCACCATTTTTTGTTGTTTTTAAAGGTGTTCATGCTTTCGCCGCTGAAGGGCGGCTCAGGTTTGAAGGCCACTGTCCGTAGAGTTTCCAGCGATTACGAAAATTGATTAGTAAGTACAACATGAACTACCTATTGTACAGTTTAATGATGGGTCTGACGAATTCGAATTATCTTCACTAAGCGGAGATTTCATGTCTGCTGACGAAGACAAAATCTAATTCCGCTCTGTCGTATGATTTCAAGTATGGGTATACAGACTTGCAAATTTACTTAGGCGTTAAGCTTGATAAATTCGACTTCGCTTTTCCAGAAAGTGACTGACCAAATCTACTT
>JBDNGV010000624.1:0-4180 GCA_041689125.1 Daejeonella sp. | reverse complement strand
TCCGCTTCTCCTTGCCTTGATTATCTGCAAGAAACAGAAGTTTACAAATCTTTTCAGCTCCTCGTCTAACTTCTGAAAAGACCTGCGAAATCACTTCTGTGAGTATTCCATCCTTTATTTATGCAACCCGGATCTCGCGTGCAAGGGAAGCAGTTTGTGTTGCCTGAAAGCTCAGCAAAACCTCCACAGGTTCCGCTTTGCGCTGAATATCAATTTTCTCTTCCAAATTCACCACTTTATAATAAGTCCAGCCCTTTGCCCAGTTTTTCCAGGCAGCCGGAAGGGAAGAAACTGTACCAAATTGGTTTGCTCCAATTAAAGGGGTTCCAAAATCTTCATGATCAGCCTGAGCTTGAAGTTCTGAAATACGAAGCGAATTAGTCAGTGCCCGCGCCAGACGGTAATCCTTTTTTTCCCAGGCTTTCTGAAGCATTTTCATCTTATCCTCGAAACTATCGGATTGACTTGAAACATTTTCAACACTGCCAATAGTTTCTTTTACAAAATTCTCAAGCGTATTTTGGCCTGCTGCTTTTGAGCCAATTGGCATAGCAAGTCCTGCAACACCCAATAAACTCATACCCAAAAATTTGCGACGCTTTATACCGTCTGAATTAGCTTCGGATGAATTTATTGTAGTTTCTTCCTGCAATAAGCTTTCCGATGCTGCAATACCGGTATCTTGTTTAAGCAATACGGATACAGATTTCGACGGACTGATTTTTTTCACGATATAAATGTTGAAACCATATTAAATAGTAATAAAAATGCCGGTTTTTAACTTAGTAAACTATATACCTAATTTTTTACGGCCTTCCTCTGAGATGAGATTGGAATTCCATTCCGGATACCAGGTCTGCTCTACGACCACTTTTCGAACTCCCGGTATTTCTGTAAGAGCTCCCATCACTGTTTTGGATATCGTACTATGTACCACGCTAGAGCCCCAAATAAAGAAGCTCGACAATGGCCTTCCCCTATGAGGCATCGTCATCAATACTTTGACAATGCCATCATCATCCATTGAAAGATTATAGATATAGCCAAGCTCAACAATATTTACATCAGCGATATATAATTGTTGGTCCTTGCAGTTTTTCAAAGCATCCCATAAAACTTGTTTTGAGATCTGTCCATTCTGCGCTTCACCTTCACGCGCAAGAACACGCTTATTTTCCTTTGCCGATAAATTGGCAGGCAAAGTATTCTGAAAAGATGATAATGGGCTTAGAAGTTCTTTTCTTAATGCTTCAATTTTAGCAGGTCCATCAGCTTCAGTAAATCCAACAGTTACATAGGCATTTTTTTGATGCAGAATAGCACCTTCCGGAACGAGTTGATTTCTCTCAAGCGGATAACGCGACCAGGTTGTTCCATGCCAATTATAATATAAAAGGGAACTTCCAGCATGGAGGAATTTTGGAATTTCTTCAGCAGAATGTTCTAAATACAGTCCTATGAAAGAATCTTTGGAATCTTTATTATAATATCCGAATGCTTTTAAACTGTGTTCATTGGCCTTATCTACTTCACCAAATTTCAATTTCTCATCCGCGCCCATCCATAAACTTCCGGTAAATGGTTGTCCGGTAAACACCCATTGATCGTCTCTAAGAGCAGCGGAAACGAACTGTTTAATAGCTTTCATTTTACCAAACTTGTTGAAATAGGGTAATCCGGCATAGAAGCGATATTCAATATCCATGTTCAATCGTGATGGGTTATAGACAGGATGTAGGGCCGAATGCGGGAATCCCCAGCGGCGGACAATAGTACAGATTGGACCACGCACAATTTCATAGTCCGGACATTCTCCCCAATACTGGATTCTGACCTTCATGAAATTATCTTCAGTAACATAATCATGAGCCCAGTCAATACAAGGAGTTTCTCCGTGCCCTGGACCTCCTGCATATAATTCTACACCATGTTCTCTTTTAATTAACATCCGTTCTAACTGACCGGTTTGTTTCGATAAGGAAGCGATGAAATATTGATTTTCTATTTTTAAATGGTAGCCTTCCCCACTTACTTCAAGATCTGAAGTATATTCTGGCAATTCAGCATCCGGATTGCCGAAAAAAACCAAGTAATTACGTTTTTCACTACCCTGATTATCAGCAAGGAACATCACCTTACATAATCTTTCTGCTCCCCTACGTACTACACCATAAACCTGAGAAGTAACTTCCTTAATCTGACCATTACTTACTTCTGCAACACGGATTTCCCTGGCTAAAGATGTTACCTGTTCAGATTGGAATGCCAAGAGTACTTCTACAGGTTCTGCACTCCGTTTTATTCCGGCCTTCTCCTCCAATCCAATCACCTTATAATATTTCCACCCATTTGCCCAGATTTTCCAAGCAGAAGGAAGCGTTGCCACAGTGCCAAACTGGGCAGAACCTACCAATGGTTTTCCAGGATCTTCATCTTCAATCTGAGCCTGAATACCCGTATTTCGAAGCGAATCACTTAAGGATCGTACCATCCTGTAATCCTTTTCGGCCCAGGCTTTCTCGATTAATTTTATTTTAGTTTCAAAGCTATCGGATTGCTTCTTATAAAGTTCAGTTTCAGCAGTTATGACCTCTTTTACGAAGGCCTCCACATAATTATTTTCAGTGCCTTGTGCACCGTATGGCAGACTAAGTCCGGCCATGCCCAATAGACCCATACCCAAGAACTTTCTTCGTTTGATTGGATCTGAAACAGAAGCTGAAGGCTCATTTATAACTACATTTGAATTATCTAGGCTAGATTTATCAGTATTTATTAAATCTGAAGTATTTGGGCTATTTTTTTTCATTTCAAAAGGTGTTTTTAATCTGTTATTGTTTTGGGTAATTTCTAATCAATATTTCATTTACAAATTAAATTCCCAATTTAATACGACACTCATCGGTCATTAAATTGGAATTCCAACCGGGATACCAGGTTTGCTCTACCAACACTTTACGCACCCCAGGCACTTCGGAAAGCGCTCCAGTTATAGTTTTGGATACTGTACGATGTACCACACTAGATCCCCAAATAAAGAAACTGGATAAGGGACGTCCACGGTGTGGCATGGTCATAAGAACATTAACTACTCCATCATCCTTCACAGCCAAATTATAAATGTATCCCAGTTCAACAAGATTTACATTGGAGATGTACATTTGCTGATCAATGCAGCTTTTCAATGCCTCCCACAAAACAGTCTTTGAAATTGGGCTATCCCCTGCCTCTCCCGGTCTTGCCAGGGAATGCATATTTTCCTTTGCAGAAGTAGTTGATGTTAATTCGGTCGAAAAACTATCCATTGGGCTTAATAATTCTTTCCTCAAAGCTTCAATTTTACCGGGGCCATCCTTCTCCGTAAACGCGATAGTTACATAGGCATTCTTTTGCCTAAGTATGGCACCTTCAGGTATAATATGATTTTGTATTTTATCAAGGGTTGGGTGGCGAACCCAAACTGTACCGTGCCAGTTATAATAAAATAATGAAGACCCCGCGTCCAGAAGATTTGGGATTAATTCGGCAGAATGCTCGAGGTACAACCCCACAAATGAGTCTTTGGAATCTTTATTGTAGTAACCAAAACCCTTCACACTATTTTTATTAGCTTCATCAACCTCCCCAAACTTTACTTTCTCATCTGCTCCAATCCATATACTTCCTGTAAATGGTTGTCCGGTAAACACCCATTCATCATCTCTCATGGTCTGGATAACAAACTGTTTAACAGCCTTCATTTTACCGAATTTGTAGAAGTATGGTAAACCTGAATAAAAGCGATACTCTATATTTATATTTAACCGGGATGGATTATAGATGGGATGAAGTGCTGAATGAGGAAATCCCCAGCGCCTGACAATCGTACAAATTGGGCCACGAACAATTTCATAATCAGGGCATTCACCCCAATATTGAATTCTGACTTTCATGAAAAAATCTTCTGCCACATAATCATGCGACCAGTCAATACATGGAGTTTCCCCATGCCCCGGACCACCGGCATATAATTCAACACCATGTTCCCTTTTAATTAGCATCCGTTCCAACTGACCGGTTTGTTTTGATAAATGGGCAATAAAATGTTGATTTTCAATCTCTAGATCATATCCTTCTCCCCTAACTTCCAGATCAGTTGTATATTCAGGTAATTCGGCATCAGGATTTCCATAGAAAACTA
>JBDNGV010000623.1:0-1281 GCA_041689125.1 Daejeonella sp. | reverse complement strand
GTATTCAAAGAACCTCCGAACCGGTAGAAGTTTTATTGGGTTTTCGCTCCGATCAGGTTCAGTCTCTGGCTCGAGAAATTCGCGTTGCTGAGGTGAATAATGGAACACTTAAGGAAGTTACTTCTCAGGTTTTTGGAGTAGTGCGCAGAGGATCAGAAAGATTATGCAAAGTGATGTTTTTGGCTGATAATAAGGGCAATGAAAAACGTCAATATTTGGTTTTCTACGGAAATCCGGATGCTGAACTTCCTGAATATTTGACGGATCTTGAGGTAAGAGGCGAGGGTTATGATTTGGAGATTGAGAATCAGCATTTTATTGCTTATTTATCCAAACAGACTGGTCAACTAGAGCGCATGTTAATTAAACGGGAACATGGCCTCGAATTGTATGCCGGTGGTCCTGGACATGGAGAAACTCCATGTATTGACTGGGCTCATTGCTACCTTTCAGAAGGTGGGTTAATGACCCTCAGGATTCAATACTGGGGAGAATGTCCTGATTATGAGATAATTCGTGGGCCAATTTGCACAATTGTCCGCCGTTGGGGTTTCCCATATTCCACAATACATCCCGTCTATAATCCATCCCGATTAAATATTGATATAGAATATCGCTTTTATTCAGGTTTGCCTTATTTCTACAAATTTGCAAAAATGAAAGCTATAAAACAGTTCCGTACTACATCTTTAAGGGATGATGAATGGGTGTTTACTGGACAACCTTTCACGGGTAGTTTATGGATTGGAGCAGATGAGAAAGTAAAGTTTGGGGAGGTTGACGAAGCCAATAAAAATAGTGTGAAGGGCTTTGGTTATTATAACAAAGACTCTAAAGATTCATTTATGGGGCTTTATTTAGATCATTCTGCCGAGCTAGTTCCCAATCTTGTGGATGCTGGATATTCATTATTTTATTATAACTGGCATGGTACAGTATGGGTTCGCGGTGCAACTTCTGCTATTCAAAATGATATAATACCTGAAGGTGCAATCCTTCGTCAGAAGAATGCATACGTCACTATTGCCTTTACAGAAAAGGATGGGCCTGCTATAATTGAAGCCTTGAGGAAAGAATTATTAAGTCCGATGGATAGTTTTTCACCACCTCTGACTACAAACATGGCAAAGGTAAGTCAGCGGGCACTGGCCAGAGCAGGAGAGGCACAAGATAGCCCGATTTCAAAAGCAGTTTTATGGGAGGCTTTGAAAAGCTGCATTGATCAGCAAATGTATATCTCTAATGTTAACCTAGTAGAGCTGGGTTATATCTATAATTTAT
>JBDNGV010000622.1:0-4937 GCA_041689125.1 Daejeonella sp. | reverse complement strand
CACCTAAACGAGCGGAAAGTAGATTTCGTCAGTCGCTTCTAGAATGGCGACTAACGAATTTCCCGTGCATTTCGCCTGGGTAAATTCGCATCAGACTTGCGAAATCACCTAAACGAGCGGAAAGTAGATTTCGTCAGTCGCCCTAAATGAGTGACTAACGAATTTACCATTCATGTCGCTTAGGTAAATTCGCTAGTCTTTCTTAATCTGCCAGCTTTGCAGTTGCTTTCAAATGTTCAGCCAATCTTCCGATCGCATTTGCCGCAATATTTATTTGTTGTTGTGCCTCTTTCCAGTCGCGTTGTTCGATGGCTTCACGAATACCAGGCATTGTCTTTACACCATACCCGGTGTAAAATCCGGGAGCGTACAGCGTATGTTTATACCATGGACGGCGTGGTAAACCTTCTTGTGTGAGCAGGCTTTGTTCGGCACGATAAAGAGCCTTATTGATCTCTTCCAAAGTTGATTTTGAACTAGTTTTTTTGCTCAAGTTTTCAGATAATATACTTGCCGACCGATCCAGTTGAACTAAAGAATTTTGAAGCGAAGAGAAATCAATGAAAGGAACTTCAGCTTTTGCCACAGGTACTTTTGTTGGCTTTGTTGGATCATCAGCCAACTTATGGTTGTTGCCTTCTATTATTTGATTATTAATCAGTGTCGATTCTCTCATCTGATCAGTCATGCTGATTATTTCTGTTACATAGCCTGATATTGTTTTATGCAGATTTTTAAATTCAAATGGGAGGGTATCGGCGTTTGCCATTCTAAGCACCGCACGGCCAATGGTTTGGGAAAGTGCAGAACCATAACTGAATCCCGGATCACCAAATCTGCTGTAATAATCGTAGGAGTCATAGGCAGTATGATATTCACCTCCGGCATTCTCACCACCATAATAAATGTTAAGTGAAGGGATACCGGCATGTTGCAAGAATGCAGAATAATCAGAACCTGAGCCTAAAGCGCCGATGCTCATTGATTTTTTTGCCATATTTTCCTTTTTGGCCTTATCTGATCCGGAATTAACAATATCACGTGCTTTTAAGCGCTCATAAACACTTACTTTGGTCTGAGGGTCAGTTACATCTTTTGCGATGCCATCCATCATAGATTCCAGCCCATGTGAGCCCGCTGCCGATAGGAAACCTCTGCCATTTCCATCAGAATTGATATAGACTACCGCTTTCTGTTTCAATTCATTGGCATGGTCTTCCACCCATTCGGTAGAGCCGATCAGACCCGGTTCTTCAGCATCCCATGCACAATAAACTAGTGTGCGTTTTGGCTTATAACCCGTTTTAACCAATTCTCCTATGGCTTTTGCTTCCTCCATCATGGCAGCTATTCCACTTATCGGATCATTTGCACCGGTATTCCACCCATCATGGTGATTGCCTCGAATGATCCACTGATCAGGATATTCTGATCCCTTGATTTTAGCAATAACATTATAAGCCGGGACTAAGTTCCAGTCGAATTCTACCTTGAGTCTTACTGAAGTTTTTCCCGGACCAATATGATAGGTAAAAGGTAATGCTCCGCGCCAATCTGGTGGTGCTACCGGTCCGCTCAAGGCCTGAAGCAGCGGTTGTGCATCATGATAGCTAATTGGTAAAACCGGAATTTTCAATAGATTTTCAGCATCTTCTTTTTTTAGGCGTTTCGCGTTCTCAGTGGCTCCAATAAATGGGGTCAAAGGATCACCGGGATAAATAACCATATCCATGATTGATCCGCGTTGTACACCGTATTCGTTTTTAAAACTTCCTTTGGGATACACATCTCCTTGGAAATAACCATCTTCCATTGGATCAGAATAAATAATACATCCGATTGCTCCATGCTCCTGTGCCACCTTTGGTTTAATGCCACGCCATGATCTGCCATATCGGGCAATCACAACCTTTCCCTTGACATCAATTCCCAGTTTGTCAAGTGTTTCGTAATCTTCAGGCATACCGAAGTTTACAAACACCAGTTCGGCACTTACATCCCCATCTGCACTCCAAGCATTATAGGATGGAAGCTGATCAGGGTGTCCGGAGGTTGCATCCTCTTTATAGGCCGGCTCTTTCAGTAAAGCTTTGAATTTTGTGGGTGCAGTCATTTCCAGAATCCGCACTTTTGGCGTAGGGAAAAGAACCTTATAGGTTACAAATTCAGCATCCCATCCATAGCTTTTGAATTTGGCTCGGAGATTTTCTGCGACTTCTTTACTGGCCGGGGAGCCTAAATAATGAGGTTTAAGAGTAAGTTCTTTAATGGTTCTGCCGATATTTTCGCTATTGATTAAAGCATCGAACTTCGATTCTAGCTGTTTTTGATCTTGTGCAGAAACTGTTCCGATGGTAATCAGAACAATAATAAGTGAAAGAATGTATTTATTCATTTTTTTGCTTTTATGATAGGTAATTAAAGGTTAAAATACTGAATTTCTGGATATGGAAAGAATGAGGGATAATTTTTGTTTAGAAATGAGTTTAGCTGTCAGTATTTATTATCTTTTCTTTAATTTGAAGAGTAATATGGCCTTTTAGCTCAGAATTTATTGACCTGATTTTGAAATGATAGAAGAATATTAAAAATTATTTATGCGTTTTAACAGGTGGCAAAGCCATCCCTTTGGGGCTGTCCGCTGTATCTTTTTGGCCTCAAAAAGCCAAAAAGCCTGTCTGATGTTAGCTACCCTGTACACATATCTTTAGCAAGACTTATCCCATTTCATTATGGTGGTGAATCCTTCTCCCCTGAAGCTTAAGGGATGTTTCTTTTTGCTAAAAAACTGAGCTGCATTTTTACGGAAATATCATGAACAGCGCTTAAAAGAAATAAATGCTGGCGAATAACAAATTTGCCCTGCTTGGAAATTTGAGTGGAGAAGTTGAGAGAGACGCTTAATTGAGTTGGGTATTTATCAAGGATATAGCAGCAATAAATCTTTTCCCGCTCATAACCGCAGGGGCTTAGTCCTTTTTCTGCAGCAAAAAAGGACCAAAATGCCGCGACTACGCCTGATGCTTTTAAAGTCAATAGTGAGGCCTTGACAGTGCATACCGCATCAGCCAATGTCGCAAAAGCCGAACGGAGATTCAATGCAAGGGGCAAGAGCATATGAACGATTATCGGGTATATGGCAGTTGCAACCAGTATGAAAGCCTGTGAATCTAATTTGGATTGTTTGTGTTTTCAAACCTTTATTGGTCTACTTTTATTCAAAAATGTGCATTCAAGCCAAATATTTTTTTGTTTAAAGGGGAGCTGATGTAAGGCAGGGATGTCGCTTCCATCCTTAACACAGTAAGAAGACCGATTATCATTATGTGCAAGAAATAGGCGGAAAATCGTGATTGAACTCAGGATTTTCAGGACATACTTATGGAAATTTAAATCTTAATACAAAATTTAATAGCCTGCGTATCCCTGCAGCTAATTGAAAGCAGAATTCCCTTTCATCCTGAACTTAGAATCACGATATTTGCACAAAAACTAACCTCCATGTCTGATCATCCACAATACAAATCCGAAACAATTATTGCCTTGGCAACCCCTTCGGGTATTGGGGCAATCGGAGTGATCCGAATTTCGGGACCGGATGCAATCAGTTTGGTGAATGAAGTTTTTGGTGGAAAGGATTTAAGCATACAGCATACCCATACCATTCATTTTGGAACCATAAAGGATGGAAAACAAGTGCTAGATGAAGTCCTTGTTTCAATCTTCATTGCACCAAGATCTTACACCCGCGAAAACGTAATTGAGATCTCCACACATGGTTCTGCTTTTATCATTGAAAGTATTATCAAGTTGTTGATTCGGAAAGGAGCGAGGCCGGCAAATCCTGGTGAGTTTACTTTAAGGGCATTTTTAAACGGACAACTCGACCTTTCCCAGGCTGAGGCTGTCGCCGATTTGATCGCCAGCAATTCGCAGGCATCGCAGCAGATAGCCATGCAGCAGATGCGGGGTGGTTTTTCTTCTGAACTACAGCATTTACGTGATCAATTGATCCATTTTGCCTCTATGATTGAGCTGGAGCTTGATTTTAGTGAGGAAGATGTTGAATTTGCTAATCGTGATGATCTCAAAGTATTAATTTATCAGATTCAGAGAATATTACACCGACTGATTCTATCATTTGAGCAGGGGAATGTAATGAAAAATGGGGTTCCAGTGGTCATTGCTGGTAAACCTAATGTAGGTAAATCCACTCTTCTGAATGCTTTACTAAATGAAGAACGTGCCATTGTTTCTGAGATAGCCGGAACCACTCGTGATACGGTGGAAGATCACCTGATCATTGGAGGAATTAATTTCCGTTTCATCGACACCGCAGGAATCCGTGATACTGTGGACATCATTGAGGCTAAAGGAGTGCAGCGCACGCACGAAAAGATCAGTCAGGCAAAACTCATTATTTATCTGGTTGATCCTGAGCAGAATGTAAAGGAGATTGAGGAGCAACTCAAGTATCTTAATGAACTGAATATTCCTTTTCTAACGGTACTGAATAAGCAGGATTTGGTTAGCCCGGAATTTGAAGATCGGTTATCAGTTATCGGTTATCAGTTATCGGGTAGTAAGAATAGCAATTCTTCTCCAGACAACAGTCAACAGCCAACAGACAACAATCCTTTCTCTACCCAGCCAGTCAACAGACATCAGACAACAGATAACACAATTACATTCATTTCAGCCAAAAACAAAACCGGTATTGAAGAGCTCAAATCTGAGATCCTCCACAAAGTCAACCTCCATTCTATCAACACCGACAACGTATTTGTCTCAAATATCCGCCACCTACAGGCGCTACAAAAAACTGAAGAATCCTTGAACAGGGTGTTACAAAACATCGATCAGCCAATTACCTCCGATTTTCTGGCAAGTGATATAAAACAAGCGCTTTATTATCTTGGAGAGATTACGGGGCAGGT